>NZ_JBKHUP010000034.1:0-67229 GCF_046565525.1 Coleofasciculus sp.
TAGGGCTGGTGTATGTTGTTCAGTTCTGGGTGAAGAGGTGTCTTTAGTCGTGGAGCCCGCCCCCTGCTCCCCCTGCTCCCGCTGCTTCCCCTGCTCCCCCTGCTCCCCCTGCTCCCCCTGCTCCCCCTGCTCCCCCTGCTCCTCCTGCTCCTCCTGCTCCCCCTGCTCCCTACCCCCACCACAAGACTTATTCAGCAACCCCTAATTATTGGCGGTACTGAGAACTTCGACTAAAGCCTGATAAGCTGGTTTTGGACGATAGGATTTATCAAAAATTAAGGGCAAGTCTGGCTGACCGACAAATCCAGGAATCCAGGTAAATTTATCGGTAAATCCCCAGGTGACAAATGCCGTACAGTTGGGCGCCTTTAGACAGACGCCTAGCATATCCTGATAAACCGTTGCCTGTTTGACTAATCTCTCTGCCTCAGTTCCTGTACCGTTGTGGATTTGTACATCCATTTCAGTAATATGTACCTCTAATCCCAACTCCTCCAACCGCTTGATATTGGCGGTTACATCTTCTGGTTTAGGCGGATTTTTGATACTTTTGTGCATCTGCAAACCGACGCCATGAATGGGGACATCTTTCTCTAGCAAATCCTTAACTAAGGCGTAAATAGCATCAGATTTTTCGCCTAATCCTTCTCCGCCATAATCATTATAAAATAAGAGTGCTTGGGGGTCAGCTTCATGAGCCCAGCGAAACGCCAACTCGATGTAGTCAGATCCAATTCCTTGTTGCCAAATTGTTTTTCTGAGAGAGTCTTTACCGCCAACGGCTTCATTGACAACATCCCAGGCAGAAATTTCACCTCGGTAGTGACTGACTACGGTAAAGATATGCCGCCGCAAAATCTCTATCAACTCCTCCCGTGTCCACTCGGTTTCAGTTAACCAGTCGGGTAGCTGTCGATGCCAAACCAAGGTATGACCGCGTATTTGCATCTGATTGGCTTTGGCAAAGGTAACGATTTCATCAGCGGCGGTAAAATCGTAGCGATCGCGTTCTGGATGAATAGGCTTAAATTTCATCACATTCTCAGGCGTAACCATGTTGAACTCCCGCGCCAATACCTCCTGATAGGTGGAATCGTCGCGAAGGGCTTTTATCGATACGGCTGCGCCTATGTGGAAGTTTTGTTCTTGGGCTAAAGCACGCAAGGTTATATTGCCCGGTTGGGAAATGGCAGGGAGAGAAATGAGTAATGTTACTATTAATCCTAAGAGAATTAAGGCGCTAAAGCTGAGGATTTTTTTAATCATTTTAATCTCATTTATTTAAGGTATATATATGATATAGTACTTATTTTCCTATCTAGGTAATCATTAAATCTTTGTATCAATCTTATGGGGAGTATAGTTTAGCAGATATCACTAACGGCTAAAATCCCTCCATTTCTCCTATCTCTAAGCGGTAATCAAATACTTTTCCGCTCATACACCTGTTAAAGCGGGTACTCGGTTAGCTTGGGCTTTTTGTAAATCCACGGTTAAATTTTCACCACTGCGACGGGCTTCCCAAGAACCGGAGTCAACGCCACCGATACTCCACTGTCCATGCATAAAGTCTTCCGATTCCGAGATTGTACCGGTGTAACTAATGGGATAGTTAGAACTCGCGAGATAGCGTTTAACAAAGCTAATCCGGCGTCCAACAACTTCCCCAGTTAGTGACGCTTCGCCCAAGTAGCTGTCATCTAAGATATTACCTGTCACGGTATTGCCACTATGCAGCAGTGTTGCCTCAAATCTGGTGGGAACGTCCCACTGCCAATAGGTTCCTAGCCAAGTACCATTTACATCTGCCATCGGAGAAAAATGTATAGGATAAGGGATGCGATCGCTATTTTAACTAACTCCAACTCAATTCTGAAACCCATCCACCTAAATAAAGCAATTATAGCTGGTTTTCTCCAGAGGAAAACACCAATTATTTATATTGAGAATACATTAGACACCAGCTAAATTCTTGGCTGGGACTAGAATATTTTATTACAGATGATAAATTATCGGCATGGTCAATACCAGTCTGCGATCGCGAGTCCTGACACCCTGGAAAATTCCTTGACCTTTAAAGTAGTAGATCAGGGTATTTGTATCTAAAACGTACATTCAAAAACTCTCTCGTCGGATGTCTTCTCCTGATTCAGCACGAATCTCTTCCAGGTTAGGAAAGTCTATTGACCAAGTTCTATATTAGGCATTATCTATAAAATACAATCAATAGTACAAGAAAGCCGCCGCGATCGCATCCCTAGCTGTGAGGCTTCAGTTCAGCCTGGGTTGTATGATTTAACATGGAGGAGAGATGACTTTAAGGAGGAGAATCCTAATGACGTTGCCAGAATTACAAAAGCAAGCTTTACAATTACCGATTGGCGATCGCTGGAAATTAGTGCAAACTCTGCTGGAGTCTCTACAATGGGAAACTCGTTCCGTGGTGAAAAAGGGTAACTTGTCTCGGTTGCGAGGAATTGCCAAAAGTACAAATAAGTTGAGTGATGAAGGAATTACCGAGAATTATATTACCTATCTCACTGAGAAATATCAGTAATGCGAGTTTTAATTGATACAAATGTTGTAGGCGTGGTATGGGTATTTTGGCGATTCGAGCTGACGAGAGAGTTAAAAACGTCTACTTTACAGAGGAAACAATAACTGTAGATCTCATGGATGGGCGGGTAATTTCTGTTCCTCTCACTTGGTATCCAAGATTACTGAATGCTACGTCTGAACAACGGGAAAAATGGGAAGTATGCGGTGGAGGTTATGGGATTCACTGGGAAGAGATAGATGAGGATTTGAGTACAGAAGGAATGTTAAGGGGAGCGCCTGCTCCCAGAGCATCCTTGGCTAATAGCTAAGATGAATTCTGACGCGATCGCACGCCGCACTCTCCACAATTCCCCAAGTTGAGTTGGCATCATTTTATCAGATATTGGATATTGTAATATTAAGCCAACTTACGCTAATAGAGGTATGGCTTACCGCATCGAATACTCACCAGAATCAGAGACACATCTACAATACCTAACGGCTCGACAGCAGGCGATTGTCTTGGATACTGTCGATGAGCAACTGATGTATCAACCGACAGTTGAGACAAAAAACCGAAAGCTAATGCGCCCTAATCCCCTTGCTCCTTGGGAACTTCGCATTGGTAATTTGCGCGTCTACTATGATATAGAAGAGGAGCCTGACGCTGTGGTGTATATCAATGCCGTCGGTATCAAGGAACGCAATCAAGTTCGTATCGCTGGGGAGATTTATGACCTATGAAAATTGTGGAAATTGGACAGGCAAACGCAACACTAGCTGAATATACCTCTGAGCTAGCTGAGGAACCTGTTATCATTACCAGCAACGGTCAACCTATTGCCGCTTTGATAACATTAGAAAATGTCGATATGGAGACGATTTCACTGAGTACCAATCCTCAATTTATTGAATTAATTGAGCGTTCACGGGAACGTCGTCGCGCTGAGGGAGGAATTTCTAGCACAGAAATGCGGCGTAGACTGGGATTAGGCAATAAAGATAGTTTTTAGATTTAGCCAACATGGATAATTAAGCATCTTGGGAAATACCCGTAAACAAGTCAGAGATATCAACAATTTAATTATGAACACACAAGTTTGGATGCCCCTTCCCTATTTTCCCGTAGACCCCAGTAACTACCCGCCTGCACTTGTTCAATTGGGCGCGATTCCCAATCAGCATATTGAACTAGGGCAAGAGATAGAACTAATAAATACTGTCAGTCTATTTACAGGAACGTCTTTCTGCATAAAAATTACGGGTTTTCGAGATAACTTTGTTCTAGCACTTTCTCCCTATAGATCGGTTAGAACCCAAGCTGAGAATTATTTCTTTTCAATATATCCACGAAATGCTTACAGGCGGCTCACGACAGAAGAATACTATAGACTTTACCCGGAAGAACAGAATTTGCTGCCTGAGAGAGTAATAAACCCTGAGTAATTTTTTCGGAGGAATAAAAATAACCTGACTTCTCATCGGAAATCTAGAAACCTGCGAAAGTCGGGGCGGGTTTAGTAAAATCTGGGTGCAACCAAAAACATAGTCGTGAAACCCGCCCCTACACACTCAACACCCACGTTGCGCTACATACCGTGCGTGAAAAGTCAGAAATCGTCATCAGTATATGAGCAGAACAAATAGCACCTCTAATAGTTGACGCGAGATATGGTAATCCAATAAAATAAAATCATAATATTTTTGTTCTTGATTTTCCATGTTACTTGAGGCAATTTTTGCAATCGGTACAATTATTATTACAGAGTTTGCGAGGGTGGCTTGTCGAGAAGTCATTGAGCAATGGACTTCTCGTAGTAAAGAGAATGCATCAAATCACGGTGGATATAGTGAGCGCACTAACAAAACTACTAAAGACATTATCAATGATATTGAAAATATAGATGCTGAAATTGTTGACCTTGAACGGAAGAAACAGCGTGATGTTTATGTACCAATCTCAGACAATGAACATTTAGAGTATCTGGAATTTTTGCGAAATGAAAAATTTAATGATTATCAAAAAGCAAAGAAAAAAGAAATTGCAGAGGAGCAATATAAAAACCCTGATAATTATGAAACGTCAGTTCTAAAAAATGACAGTATCCATGTACTTCAGTATCACATGGGTCAGGTAGTCCTTGAAAAAAAATGTGCAGAACCAGGATGCGGAAAACCAATGATTCTGCAATCTAGAAAACGCTTAGATGGTAGTTTATATTGCCTTGATGACTTCTTCTGGTCTTGTACTGGTTATTATAGCAATCTACCTTTTAAGTGCAACGCAACGCAAAAATTTAAAGCAAAGGATATTGCTTTACTTCACAAGTCAGATATTTTTGAGTTTCAAGTTTCCCAATCTGATCTATCTAGAATATTTAATGAAAAATCGATTCAAAAAGCAACAATAAATCGAGTTAAATATCACTTAAGAGATAAGGATAATGAAGTTCTATGCCCCATTCATTATGTACCTATGATTCTCAGAGAAAAACGTGAACATAAGGGTGTTGCTTTAGATATGTTTTTTCTAGCGTGTCCTCATCCAAAATGTCCGCAACTGTTTAAATTAAAATCACCGGCTCAATTAGCTGCGTATTTGAGCAGAAAAGAAGGTCGTGGAATTCTATAGTCATACCCTCAAATTGAACATGACTAGAATCTGGGAAAATATCTGCAAGCCGACTCACCAGTTTACGGCTTAGATTTTGGTCAAACAATAGCTTCAAGTCTCACCTACCACAGCAATAATACGACGTTCCCGATCAGCCGCAAATGCCAAACACGCTCGGATATCTTCCTCTGTCAACTCCGGGAAATCATCTAAAATTTCTGCATGGGACATTCCCCCCGCCAACCAGCCCAACACATCATACACAGTAATCCGCATTCGTCTAATACAAGGCTTCCCGCCACGCTTACCGGGTTCGATGGTGATAATGTTTCTATAACTCATAACTTGACCTCAACTATAAATTATCATCTCATATACTATCGCCTCAAAAACCTCTGCGTCCCTCTGCGTAAACCTCTGCGCCCCTCTGCGTTAAAAAAACACATCGCTAGCAGAAATAAATCCCCAAAAACAACCCAACTTTTCAAGAGAAATCTAGAAACCAACAAAAGTCTGGGCGGGTTCATTCACATCCCTTGTGCAACCGAAAAGATAGTAGTAAAACCCGCCCCTACAGAGACACCACATACCGTAAAAAGCAAAAACAACGCCCCCTCACAACCAATGGCAGAGGCAACGCTAAGATCATCAAGGACAATTACCCGCCATTACCCTCATGTCTGATCTGACCAAAATTGCCTCCAACCCTACCCCATCCCTCAATGGAAACCAACCCCCCAGCCAAAACACCATCCGCATCCGGGGAGCCAGACAACATAACCTAAAAAACATTAACCTCGATCTCCCGCGCGATCGCTTAATCGTCTTCACAGGCGTCTCCGGTTCCGGCAAATCCTCTCTCGCCTTCGATACCATCTTCGCTGAAGGACAACGCCGCTACGTCGAATCCCTCAGCGCTTATGCCCGTCAATTCCTGGGACAACTCGATAAACCCGATGTAGACGCCATTGAAGGGTTAAGCCCTGCTATCTCCATTGACCAAAAATCCACATCCAATAATCCCCGTTCCACCGTGGGTACAGTTACCGAGATTTACGACTACCTGCGCCTATTATTTGGTCGAGCCGGAGAACCCCACTGTCCGATCTGCGATCGCAACATCGCCCCTCAAACCATCGACCAAATGTGCGATCGCGTTCTGGAACTCCCCGATCGCACCAAGTTCCATATCCTCGCCCCTGTCGTCCGGGGTAAAAAAGGCACACACAAGAAGCTACTCTCCAGTTTAGCCGCCGAAGGATTTGTTCGCGTCCGCGTCGATGGCGTGATCCAAAATCTTTCTGATCCGATTGAGTTGGATAAAAATTATACCCACACCATTGAAGTGCTGATTGACCGCTTAATCAAAAAGCCTGGACTACAGGAACGTCTAACCGACTCCCTCGCAACTTGTCTCAAGCTTAGCAGTGGAATTGCGGTGATCCAGGTATTAAATGATACATCGGCAGAGTCAGCCGGAGTCCGACCAGACTCAAATTATATACGTACTGACGAAGAAAATGCAACCTCTTCTGAACAACAAATCCCCCAAGAAATCGTCTTTTCAGAAAACTTTGCTTGTCCCGAACATGGCGCTGTCATGGAGGAATTATCCCCTAGACTCTTTTCCTTTAACTCCCCCTATGGCGCTTGTCCTCACTGTCACGGATTAGGTAATTTACGCACCTTTTCTCCAGAACTTGTCATCCCCGAACCCAGCCAACCCCTATACTGTGCGATCGCGCCTTGGTCGGATCGAGATAATTCCTATTATCTATCCCTGCTTTACAATATCGGACAAGCCTACGGCTTTGAACTGGGAACGCCGTGGCAGAAACTAACACCCGAACAGAAACAGGTGATTCTCTACGGGGCGGATAATCCGATTTGGATCGAAGAATTTAACGATTACCGCCGTTATCGGGGGGTACTTCCGATCCTGCAAAAGCAATATGACGAAACCAGTTCCGATACTTATAAGCAGAAATTAGATCAATATTTAGTAGATCAACCATGTGAAGTCTGTAAAGGGAAACGGTTGAAGCCAGAAGCCCTCGCGGTAAGGCTGGGACAGTATCGGATTACTGATTTAATTGAGGTTTCCATTGAGGAAAGTCGCCAACGGATTGACCAATTCCAACTCTCATCCCGTCAGGCAAAAATAGGCGAACTCGCCCTCAAAGAAATTAAAGCTCGATTGCAATTTCTCTTAGATGTTGGCTTAGATTATCTCACACTAGATCGGGCGGCGATGACCCTTTCTGGGGGAGAAGCTCAACGAATTCGGCTAGCAACTCAGATTGGCGCGGGATTGACGGGGGTTTTATATGTGTTAGATGAACCGAGTATTGGGTTACATCAACGAGATAATGGGCGGTTATTAGCAACCTTGCAGAAATTGCGGGATTTGGGTAATACCTTAATTGTAGTGGAACATGATGAAGAAACCATTCGCACGGCTGATTGGATTATTGATATTGGTCCAAAAGCGGGAATTCATGGTGGCGACATTGTGGTTGAGGGAAATTTCACCGAATTACTCAATAGTGAAACCTCGTTAACGGGAGCCTATTTATCGGGACGCCAGAGCATTGAAACACCAGGAGAACGGCGCAAAGGTAACGCGCGATCGCTGGTGATCAAAAATGCCCACCGAAATAATCTTAAACATATCGATGTGGAGATTCCTTTGGGTAAGTTGGTTTGCATTACAGGAGTTTCCGGTTCGGGTAAATCCACGTTAGTCAACGAACTCCTTTATCCAGCGTTACAAAATCACCTGAGTCGCAATGTACCGTTTCCCAAAGAGTTAGATAAGGTCAAGGGATTGAATGGAATAGATAAAGCAATTGTCATTGATCAATCCCCAATTGGTAGAACCCCCCGTTCTAATCCCGCCACCTATACTGGGGTATTTGATGTGATTCGCGGACTCTTTGCGGAAACTATTGAAGCCAAAGCTAGAGGGTATAAAGCCGGACGGTTTTCTTTTAACGTTAAAGGAGGGCGCTGCGAAGCCTGTGGCGGACAGGGAGTTAATGTGATTGAAATGAATTTCCTCCCCGATGTTTATGTGCAATGTGAGGTATGTAAAGGCGCAAGATATAACCGAGAAACCTTGCAGGTGAAATATAAGGGATATTCGATTGCTGATGTTTTGAATATGACAGTGGAGGAGGCGCTAGAGGTATTTAAGAATATCCCGCGTGGGGTGAATCGTTTACAAACTCTCGTGGATGTGGGATTAGGATATGTACATTTAGGACAACCTGCACCTACCTTATCCGGGGGAGAAGCGCAGCGGGTGAAATTGGCGACAGAGTTATCGCGACGGGCGACAGGAAAGACGTTGTATTTAATTGATGAACCAACAACGGGGTTATCGTTTTATGATGTGCATCATTTGTTAAATGTGTTGCAGCGATTGGTGGATAAGGGAAATTCGGTGTTGGTGATTGAGCATAATTTAGATGTGATTCGTTGTAGCGATTGGGTGATTGATTTGGGTCCTGAAGGTGGGGATAAAGGAGGAGAAGTGATTGCGGTGGGGACACCGGAGGATGTGGCGGAGAATGAAAAATCCTATACGGGGATGTATTTAAAGGAGGTGTTGAAGCAGTATCCGTTGAAAGTAGAAAGTGCTAGTTCTTAGTTGGGGAAATGTAAGGTTATGGAGGGGAACGAATATATTTTTTTAACGCAGAGGTTCGCAGAGGGTAGCGCAGAGGTTCGCAGAGAATTTTGGAGTGTAGTGATTTCCTAGTGCTAAGGGTTCGCCTAACTGTAGGGGCACCATCCTTGCGCCTTTATCGATTTGAAACAAATATATAATATTATGGTATATGAATTGGAATAGGATAGACTTTTAGGACTATTGGCTGAAAGATAAAGGATTGACCCAATATGACTGACGAGGATCAAACACGGGTAGAACACTTTGCTATCCTTAAGTCTAAGTACCAAGCCAGCGACTATGAAGACTCATCCCCCGCGAGTCTGCTGTATTTTATCCTTCGGAAAGCTGACTTGGGAATTCAGCTAGCCGAGATAGAGGCAATTTGGCTCATAGAGCGTAACCTTTTTGAAACAATTAAAGCTATCCGTAAGCAACAAATACAGAGAAAACAAAAAAATCGAGAAATTAGAGAATTAGAAAGTGACTTTGAGCATTTAAAATCTAAGTATACAGCCACAAAACACTCTATTCCTTGGGAATCAACTCCGCTTTACTTTATACTTCGCAAGTTAGACTATGAAAATAAGCTAAGTGATTCGGAAATAAAATGGCTTAAACATTGTGGGTATGATGAGACAATTGCAATCGCTCAAACAATCAAACATTTTTATACATTAAAAACAAAGTACAAAGCGACTAAATATCAAGATACATTTCCTGATAGTCGGTTGTATCAAATCTTAAAAAAACTGGATGCAAAAGAACCGTTACGTGATTCAGATATTACCTGGCTCAACGAACATGAGCTATTTGAAACTTTGACAGTTATCCAGGAACAAGAAGCGGTAATGGAATCTGAATTTGCTCAACTCAAAGATAAGTACCAAGCGACTAAACACCCAAATTCGTCTGTATCCAGTCCGCTGTATCTTATTCTAAAAAATCTTGAGGCAGATCAGCCGTTAAGTAAGTCACAAATAGACTGGCTAGAAGCGCATCAACTGATTGAAACCCTTGATATTGTTCAGCAGTTGGAACAGACGCGGCACTTTACTGAACTGAAAACAAAGTATAAAGCGAGCCAATACGAAGATTCATCACCCTCTAGTCACCTATACAAAGTCCTGAAAAAACTTGAATCAGAACATCCGCTAGGTGAACAGGATATTAATTTTCTAAAAAAGCGTCAATTAACTGATATAATTACCATCGCTCAAGAGCAATACGCAGCGACGCTAAAGTCCAAGATTGAATTAGGAGATAAACTGGAGGAGTCAGAGGTAGACTGGCTGAAAAATAATGGACGGGAGAATATAATTGCGATCGCGCAAGCCAAACACTTCGCGACTCTCAAGTCCAAGTATAATGTTTCGGACTATAAAGATACATCTCCCTCTAGCCCTTTATATGCGATTCTGAACAAGTTAAAGAAAGCCGAACGTTTGGAACCAAAGGATGTGGCTTGGCTTCAGGAGAATAAAATTTATGAATGGCTTTCACTGTTATCTGGGAAAATTGCGATCGCCTACCACAAAATTGAAGCCAATTTTTACGAACAAGAGTATCAGCGCACTGGCAACAAATGGAATTTGCCCAATGCTAGCAGTCATTGGCGTAAGGCAGATAAACCCAGACAGGCATTAAAACTGACAGAAAACCTCGACTTTGACAAAATTAAAGAAAATAAGCTAAAATCAGCATTACTAACCACTAGGGGTGGAGCATTTCGAGACATTGAGGAATTAAAGAAAGCCGAAAAATGTGCGCTTAAAGCGATTGAGTATCAGCCAAGTAGCCATCACCCTTACACCTTAATGGGAGCAATTTGTTATGAACGGCGTGAATATGGAAAGGGTGATTATTGGTTTGAAGAAGCAATTAAACGTGGGGCTTCTCCCAGAGATCAGGATGCTGAGATTAAGCGAGTGGTGAAAACGGCTAAAGATGAGAACAAGCGCCGCGAAGTTGTGAACTATTTACTTAAAAAAGATCCACAAAGGTATGCTTGGGCTAAGTCTTATCTGAAAAAGTCTAAAAAGAAAGGAAAATGACAGGGAAAAAGATACCTTGCACCTATGGTGTTCAGTTTGTGCGATCGCGCATTCTTTTGGGGCGCATTCTTTTGGGGCGTCTTTTGTAGGGGCGGGTTTGACAACCAACTGATATGACTCACCATTTAATTTTATAAACCCGCCCCGATCGCATCCTAGATGTGACAGATGTATTATATTGGTAGGATATCCTAAATCTTACCCATCCTGAGAACATGCGATCGCGTCTTTCCTGTAATCTGCTCCCGGATTATTTTTTTGCCCGATTGGGGTGGAGAGGGGGCGGGTTTAGATACGTTATTCCCAAAAACCGTTACGTGGGCTGTAAAACCCGCCCCAGAGAGAATTAATTCATGTTTGATTTATAAATTGTCTCTCACCCAAACCCGAAATACTTTCAATAGAGCTATTTCTCCCATTGTTTTACTCTGCTGAATAAATCGACTCATTTCACTGACAGATACCAAAGGAAAAGCTAGGCTAGATTCGCACTCAATATATTGTCCTTCTACCCGTTGATAAAATCGCAAAACTTGCCCATTATACCGCCAAAGTTCAGGTACACCTAGCGCCGAGTAAATCTCAAACTTATTCACAGAACTGCTGGTAATATCAATTTCAATCGCTAAGTCAGGGGGCGGATCAGTTTCTAAATTGATATCTTGGCGACCTCGAATATCGGGTTCATTTTGGATATAATAACAATTATCAGGCTCTATACCTCGCTTGACTATTTCTCGTTTTAGCGTGGTCGAACCAGCACTTTTAATCTCAATATCTAACTCTTCGGCTAATACAACAATGAAATTACCCAAATTAGCTTTAGGATTTTCATGTTCAAAACGAGGCGTCATAATTTCCAACGTACCACAATCATAAGCAAACCGATAACCCCGGTTTTCACCCGTTTCTGCCAATAAGGTTTCAAACGTTTGCCAGCTAATATTGTGCAGGACAGTTCGTTGTTCAGCTAGAGTTGAGATTGTCAGCATATCTATACAGTTAGTTAGGATCTGTTAAAATCATGGCAACAAACCTATTCCCCTCAAAAACCTCTGCGTCCCTCTGCGCTTACCTCTGCGTCCCTCTGCGTTAAAAAAAATATAAATCCCTAACCCTAAAAAACCGTAGGGTAGGCAACGCCCACCCCACACCTCTACTCCATGACACTTTTGAAAAAGTCTATTGTCTCTTTCAACGCCTGAACAAAAACGTCAATCTCTTCTCGTGTATTGTAGAAATACAAACTCGCCCGCGCCGAACCCATTACCTCTAAAATACGGTGTAACGGTTGAGTACAGTGATGACCCGAACGAATCGCCACCCCTTCATGGTCTAATAACGTAGACACATCACTCGACGCCAATCCCTCAACATTAAACGATGCTAAAGCTGCCCTTCCTTTCCCCTCTGCTGTCGGTTGAGGACCATACAGGGTCAAATCAGGAACATCCCGTAATTGTTGGAATAGATACGCCGTAAGTTCCTCCTCATAAGCATGGATTTTATCCATACCAATCCCCATTAAATAGTCTACCGCTGCACCCAGCGCGATCGCTTCCCCAATCGCAGGTGTCCCCGCTTCAAATTTGTGGGGCAATTCGGCGTAGGTGGAATAGTCGAGAAAGACTTCAGAAATCATCTCACCCCCACCCATAAAGGGAGGCATTTCCAGCAACAAATCTAATTTGCCATACAAGAAACCAATCCCTGTGGGCGCACACATTTTGTGACCCGATGCCACTAACCAGTCACAACCCATCCCCTGGACATCAATGGGTGTATGGGGGACAGATTGGCAAGCATCAATCAATACCTTAGCGCCATACTGATGTGCGATCGCAATAATCTCCTCAACTGGGTTAATACATCCCAACGTATTCGAGACATGCACCACACTAACTAACTTCGTCTTCTCAGAAATCAGAGACTTGAACTGTTCTAAATCAAACTCCTGGCTTTGTGTCAGTTCCACATACTTCAACACCGCCCCCGTCTTCTGGGCAATCATTTGCCAGGGAACAATGTTGCTGTGATGTTCCATCACCGAGAGAATTATTTCATCCCCTGGCTGCAAACGATTTAATCCCCAGCTATACGCCACCAGGTTAATCGATTCTGAGGCATTCCGGGTAAAAACAATCTCATTCCGCGACGCCGCATTCACAAACGCCGCCACCTTATCCCGCGCCGACTCATACGCTTCTGTCGCCCTAACACTCAGCGCATGAGCGCCTCGGTGGACATTAGCGTTATCCCTTTCATAGTAATTTTGCAGCGCCTTAAGCACCGCCAAAGGCTTCTGAGATGTGGCAGCACTGTCAAGATAAATTAATGGTTTATCGTGAACTTTCTCCTGCAAAATGGGAAAGTCAGAACGGACGATAGCAGCTAGGGTCTTTTCTTGAGTGATGGTCATTGGTTATTCGTCATTTGTCTTATGTCATTGGTCATTTGTCAAAGAATTATAGAAATCAAGACTCAGATTCAGGGCGGGTTTTGCATAAAAACTAGATAAAACAATCAACCTTAATCCCTAAACCCGCCCCGGAAAGACGTGCCATGCATCTCTACATTTTTTGGGACTACATTGTCCTACACATCGCACATTGGGCAAGTCTTTGCCCCAGGGATTCCACAGGGATTTGCTGGAGAATCTCCGCTACAAAGGCATCAATTAACAGATTCCGGGCATTAGTTTCATTCAGTCCTCGACTTTGTAAATAAAACACGTCTTCTGGGTCTAATTGACTCACTGTCGCACCGTGAGAACATTTAACTTGGTCAGCCGTAATTTCCAGTTGCGGTTTGGTATCCACACGGGCTTTAGCTGAAAGCAATAAATTGCGATTCAATTGAGCCGCATTGGTGAATTGAGCCCCTTGGGGCACGAAAACCTTACCATTGAATACTCCGTGCGCCCGGTCATCTATGATACATTTGTGCAACTGGTTGGTTATGCCATGAGGATGATTTAACAGCACAGCACTATGGGTATCTGCCACCTGTTCCCCACCAATCATGGTTAAACCGTTGAGCGTGGTTTCTGTCGCCTCACCCGTCTGCACGATTTCTAAATTATGCCGAGATAGTTTCGCCCCTAAACTAATCGCGTTACAAGTATAGCGGCTATTCCGGGCTTGACTTACCGCTGTTTTACCAATGTGCAACCCATCAATCGCTTCTCGCTGATTCCGGGTATGGATAACTTGGGAACCCTCCTCAAGCCAAATCTCCGTCACTGGGTTATTGAAATAAGGACGATTCACCGGAATATCTGGACATCCTTCTACATTCGCCGCGTAATGTTCAATCAGATTCACCACCGAACCCGCTTCAGCAACCACCAGACAGCGCGGTTGGCATATTACAGGTACTTCGTCAGTCGTGGAAATAAACAGCAGATGAATCGGTGTCTCGACTATTCTATTTTTGGGAACCCACACCACCGCCGCATCCGTGAGTCCCGATGTATTTAGGGCGGTGAAGACATCACCAGCGCCCTGTTGCTTCCCCAAATAATTTTGGATTTTCCCTTCATACGCCCCAGGTAAACCCGCCAAATTCCCCACATACACGCCTTCGGGTAATCCACTTACCGACGATAAATCCGACGCATACACCCCATTCACAAAGACTAATCGACTATTCGGGGTTTCGGGTAGGGTTAGGGAAGTCAAGTCTAAGTGTTGCAGGAATTGCTCAAAAAACGTCTCCACCCCTTGAAAATTCACCGCCAATAACGACGACAAATCCGTAAACCGCCATTCTTCATCGCGACGAGTCGGAATTGCCAATTCTTGCACAATCGCCGCCGCTTGGTCGCGCAGTTGCTGGAGAGTGGCGTTTAATTGTCCCCCGACAACGGGTTCATCTTGGCGACATTGGTCTAATAGCGCCTTTAAATAGGAAATTTCCGGTTTCGCAGATAGTTGTATACTCATCAGGCAATCACCTCAGCCGCCGCTTCTTCTATCACCCAGTCATAACCACGGGATTCTAATTCTAATGCCAATTCCTTACCCCCGGTTTTGAGAATGCGCCCTGCTGCCATGACATGGACATAATCGGGTTCAATATAATTGAGCATCCGTTGGTAGTGGGTAATCAGAATCATGGCATTATCAGGATTTGCTAACTGATTCACCCCGTTGGCGACAATCTTTAGGGCGTCAATATCCAAACCGGAATCCGTCTCATCCAGAATCGCCAGTTTTGGTTCTAACAACGCCATTTGCAGAATCTCATTCCGCTTCTTCTCGCCGCCTGAGAAGCCTTCATTTAAACTGCGCTCCAGGAAGCTGGGATTCATCTTGACAATTTCCAGCTTTTCCTCGATTAGGTCTTCAAAGTCAAACGTATCAATTTCCTCTAATCCCTGATGCTTACGGCGGGAATTATAAGCGACGCGCAAGAAGTCTAAATTACTCACCCCAGGAATTTCTAATGGATACTGAAACGCTAGAAAAATGCCAGCCAATGCCCGTTCTTCGGGTTCGAGTTCCAGCAGATTTTGCCCCAGAAATGTCACCTCGCCCCCGGTGATTTCGTAGGCTGGATGTCCCGCTAAAAGCTTGGAAAAGGTGCTTTTACCTGAGCCATTTTGCCCCATGATGGCGTGAATTTCTCCCGCCTTCACCTCTAGGTTTAAGCCTTTGAGGATTTGTTGTCCTTCAACATTTGCCGTCAAATTGTGGACGGATAAGATTACGTCGCTATTTTCTCTAATCATTACACGTTTTCACCAATTCAGATCAATGATTCTTCGGGATAAGGGAGATAGGGTGTTCCAGACGTAGCTGGTCGGGGCGGGCGCGAGTCACATCTGGGTGCAACGGAACAAGAGTAGTAAAACCCGCCCCGGAAAGACGCGCCATGGTACGTGTCAACACTCAACACTCAACCTAACCCACGGCTCCTTCTAATTTCAGACTCAATAATTTATCGGCTTCAGCGGCGAATTCCATCGGCAATTTATTGAAGACATCCTGACAGAACCCACTAACCATCATGGAGACAGCATCTTCTTCTGAGATTCCGCGTTGAGTAAAGTAGAAAAGCTGATCCTCGCCAATTTTCGAGGTTGAGGCTTCGTGTTCGACTTTAGCCGTATTATTTTCAACTTGAATATAGGGGAAAGTATTCGCCTCAGCCGTATCGCCAATCAACATGGAATCGCACTGGGAATAATTCCGCGCCCCTTTTGCTTTCGGACTCACTTTCACTAAACCCCGATAGCTATTCTTAGAATTACCAGCGGAAATCCCTTTAGAAATAATAGTGCTACGGGTATTTTTGCCAATATGCACCATTTTAGTGCCGGTGTCGGCTTGCTGCATGTTATTGGTTAACGCCACGGAGTAAAACTCACCCACGGAGTTATCCCCCACGAGGACACAACTGGGATATTTCCAGGTAATTGCTGAACCGGTTTCTACCTGCGTCCAGGAAATCTTGGAGTTAACCCCTTTGCACAAGCCGCGCTTGGTGACAAAGTTATAGATTCCCCCTTTACCCTTTTCGTCACCTGCAAACCAGTTTTGTACGGTGGAGTATTTAATATCGGCGTTATCTAGGGTGACAAGTTCCACAACAGCCGCGTGGAGTTGGTTGGTGTCGTACATAGGCGCGGTACACCCTTCTAAGTAGCTCACCGAACTCCCTTCTTCGGCGACAATCAGGGTACGCTCAAACTGTCCTGTGTCCCCGGTATTAATCCGGAAATAGGTGGATAGTTCCATAGGACATTTGACGCCTTTGGGAATAAATACAAAGGAACCGTCACTAAACACAGCCGAGTTTAGGGCAGCAAAGTAATTATCGCCCACGGGGACAACACTACCCAGATATTTCTGCACCAGTTCTGGGTGTTCTTGCAGCGCTTCGGAGATGGAACAGAAGATAACGCCGACTTCGGCTAATTTTTCTTTAAATGTGGTGGCGACGGAAACGCTGTCAAAAATAGCATCCACGGCGACGTTGGACAGTCGCTTCTGTTCAGACAGGGGAATCCCCAGCTTTTCAAAGGTTTCTAGGAGGGCTGGGTCAACCTCTTCCAGGCTGTTTAGCTTTTCGGTTTTCTTTTTCGGGGCGGAGTAGTAAATGATATTCTGGTAGTCGATGGGCGGATAGTTAACGTGGGGCCACGTTGGTTCCTCCATCTTCAGCCATTGGCGATAGGCTTTGAGGCGAAACTCCAGCATGAACTCCGGTTCGTTCTTCTTGGCGGAGATCAGGCGGACTACGTCTTCATTCAAGCCACGGGGAATGGTGTCGGCTTCGATATCGGTGACAAAGCCGTACTTGTAGGGCTGGTTGACTAATTTCTTGACAGTAGCAGTCATTGGATTTAGGGTTCTCTCTTCTACTAAGGATGGGAAGTGGGCGGGAGCGCTTCTGTATAAATAGACCCGTCACCAGTTTTCCAGAGTTCAGGCTAATTGGGTCACGTTGCACTAGCAATAGGGTTAAACAACAAAAGTGTTGTTTAACTCTATTGTAGGTTATATTAACAACTAAGATGTTGTCAAAGTCAACTGAATTTCTTCTGTTGCCCTAACACAAGCGTGATTTCACCCCAAAAGCCAATGACCACCACTCAGCAATCTTCTACCAAGCAAGACATTTTGCAGTATTTACTCAAACAGGAGCGAGCGATCGCGCAGACATTAGCCGAAGCTCTCGATATTAGTCCCCAAGCCATTCGGCGTCACCTGAAGGATTTGGAAACCGAGGGACTGATAGAGTATGAGTCGGTATCGATGGGGATGGGGCGTCCCCAGCATGTTTACCGCTTGAGCAAGAAAGGACGCGATCGCTTCCCTAACCATTATGGCGAGTTTGCTGTGTCGTTGCTAGACACCTTGGAAGAAACAGTAGGTCGGGATCAGGTGAGTAACATTCTCCAGAAGCAGTGGGAACGCAAAGCCCTGGAATACCGCCAGCGCTTGGGTAAAGGTTCATTAGCCGAACGAGTCGCCAAATTGGTAGAACTGCGCCAAAGTGAAGGGTATATGGCTGAATGGTATCCAGTTGAATCCAGTGACGTGAGTCAACAGACCCGTAATCAGTTTATCTTGAAAGAACACAACTGTGCTATTTCCAACGTCGCTGAATCCTTTCCTAGCGTCTGCGGACATGAATTGGAAATGTTTGCCGCCATTCTACCCGATTGCCAAGTCGAGCGCACTCACTGGATTAATCATGGAGAACATCAGTGTGGTTATTTGATTAAGGGGAAATAGTTTGTCATGGTTCATGGTTCATGGTTCATTGGTCATTGGTCATTGGTGGTTAGGGATTGGGCGAAGCATTCGCGTTGAGATTTGAATAGAAAACCGATAGATTTGGGTGCGAATGCTTCGCCCCTACGAATGCATCTGCTTTCCCTGCTCCCTCTGCTCCCCCATCTTCCCCGCATCCCCCCTTTCCTATGTCCCAACAACCCACGACACAATTTTTGAGTCCAGAGGAATCTGCTGCGGTCGATACAGCGTTACTCGCAGCCCATGAGAAGTTTTTAACCCGATTAACTATTTCATCCCTGCGCCTTTTAACCCATATTGCCCAGGATACAGGAGTAGCTGTTAAAGACTTGACGCCTCAGCAGGTGATTGATTGGTTTGAAAAAGACAGTAAGATTCGCCGCGAACAGGGATCTGATGCTGCATTTTTGAAGTGGTGATTCCGGGTGCATGTCAACGTTGTAGATTGGGTCTGGAGAACCTAGTGCAAGAAGACAGAAATAACGCCAACAGCTAACATCTCCCCCAGCTCCCTCTGCTCCCTCTGCTCCCCCTGCTTCATCGTATCTACGAAGCTGCTCAAGTATTTCCATGCCCGCCGCACTAGGCTCCCGTCTTCTTTTTGAGTAACCAAACCCTAGAACACCAGTCGGTGTAATCGAAATCGATCCTCCCATTCCTGAAAAACGGTAACATAAGCTACCTTTATTTTCCCCGTTATGACTTAGCCTAGGCGGGTTTTGTGGAGCAGTTATCGGTAACCTACTGAACCGACTGATTAAAATTTTTCCATAAAAAAATAGACCATCTCACATTGTTATTCGCTCCTTATTAGTCAAGAACAGGACAATAAAAATTTACATAAATCAACAAAAATAAATTTATCCAAAAAAAGAAAATAATTTTGCCAAAAATTTATAGATTGAGCCGATAATTTTATGCGGATTTCACCTATTCGCTGGTGAAGGTTAATTATGATGGCGAGTATACGAAACTCGTGCTTAGAGGTAATTCCGTGAAACTCAAATTAACTTTTTTACTATCAGCCGCCTTCGTCGCTGGTGTAGCGGCAAAAGCGCAAGCGGCGAATTTTTTTACCTATAATCCGAATGAACAAGAAATTTATCACACTACATTTGATAACGCAAATGATTGGCAGCTAAACAATACCACGGTTGATCAGGGTGAACTTCAGGCTAATCCTGAGACGAATTGGGCATCAGCATACTACGATCTCTCATCCTTAAATAAATTGGATTTAGATGATGGTGATATCGCTATTTACTGGAGCGCTCGCACAGATCGAAGCAAGCCCGAACTGGGTAAGTTCTTTATGGAACTGAATGTTGCACCAACAGATACCCAGGAACCGCGCCAAATTAACTGGAATATCCGTCCTGTTTCTCCCCGTGATGGCAATTTCCGCAACTTACCCTATTTACTTTACGTTGATCCCGGCTTTAATATTCCCCATGAGGTTGAACAAGAACTGGTTGTTCCCGATCAATTTCCTGATACTGAAACTTACGAGAATTTCCGACTCACATTGAGTAAAACGGGAATGGATACTGTTGAAGTCACGCCCTACTATTGGCTGAATGATAATTGGCAAGTGTTTTCCGCTAAAGACGGTTCAACGCTACCCATGAGTGTTAGTATCCAAGATAACCTAGTAGGTCAAGATTATTTTGAATCCCTCAGCTTTCGCTTCCGCCAAAATCGGTCATATCTTGATGCGGTTGCTATTACTCGGATTCCCACCGATTCAGAACCCGTCGATATTCCAGAAGCCTCTACAGCATTAGGTTTATTCGCTATGGGTGCTTGGGGAATCCGTAAGTTGATGCAAAAGCTGAATCGATAGAAGGATTACATGTAGGGGCAATTCATGAATTGCCCTTATTAGGGTGAGAGCGTCACTCCAGCAACCACATTTAGTCATAAAAATAAGTCAGAATCGCGACAGCTTTTCCTACTAGCATTATCGCACTTGTTGCTCGGTTAACAATGTATTAACCCAAACCAGATCATCTGCTAACAATGGCGGTACGGGTTCTTGCGTATAATCGATTGCTAAATCATAACTGGCTTGCTCGTACACATTATTCAACAATACCTGTAAATCAACTACGGGTTCTTCATCACCCGACTTCAAGGGTAAGGGAAATGAGGGAATCGTATCGGGTAGATTAAAGGCATATAAATCAGCTTGAGGACGACGCTCTCCTCGACTGACTAAAATTCGATAATGAGTTTGACCATTGCTATGATATACTGGCATAGGTTGCCCCTTCCGCAGTAAATCAATTTCCACTAAATGAGTTGAACTGCCGAAGATTTTATGGCGTTTAGTTTCATATTGATCGCGTCCTTCTCCAGAACGTTTATTAACCGGAGATAGTATCTCAATAACGGTGACAACTTCACCCGTGGCGACTTCTCGTACTTCTAAATAACCTTGTTTAATTGTTTCCGGTACAGGAACTTCTACGATTTTGGGTTGAGTTGGAGATGGGGCGACAGCAACATTACTCATCGGTTGTTTCGTTGTCGCCTGTGAACCTTTGACCGTTAAATCAGGAACACCAATCAGTAGGGATTGTTCGCCAATGGTTTCATACAGACGCACCTCAACCGCCACTCTGTATTTTGGGCGCAGTTGAGGAGAAAGTGACCTAGCTAATTCAACAATTAGCCAGTGATGGACTCCGGGCCAGATTTCCGGATGTTCTAGGTAAGGGTTCATCCCCGCAAAAGGGTTTGGCATAAATTTCCCTCCTTGGCGTTCGATTCTCGTTGCTTAAATTTTATCGTCGTTTTGCCCTAGCACGGGGAAATCCCGGAATCAGACAGATTAATTAAATGCGTCTTAGTTTAATAGGGATGAGATTGCAGCCAAGTGGTAATCTGTGGGATTTGACTCACTGTATTTTTCAGCGTTTCCAGGTTTGGATAAGGCTGCAACAAATCCTTGGGCGGCTGATAGGGTCCATCGGGTTCTGGGATGTAGGAAAATGCCGAGGGTTCATTCCAGAATTTTCCGGTATGATCATATATACACAGAATGTCAAACACGGCTATATCTGCCCAGGTTAAGGATGAGCCAACTAGAAATGAAGAGGCTTGATTTTGAGTAATTATTTGTTCCAATTTCTCTAAGTGCATGGGTACGGATGTGGCGAAATACTCGTTTAAGCGTTTTACTTTAACGGATGGTTCTCTCATTTTCATAATGAATTGACCTTTTTCCACCACCCGGTCAACATAACACCCATATAGCAGATCCTGGAGATCTCTCCAGGCATCAACGATCATATCGGATAGGGCTGCCTGTAAATGGTCAATGGGATAGAGTCCTGCCTGTTTAGCTGCATAACGAGCGATCGCGCATGACTGGCTGATCACTGTATCACCCAGCTTCATAATCGGCAGTTGACCAAAGGGAAGCTCTCCACTAGAGCACATTTGTCCGTAGTCTTCAAATGAGAGTCTTTGATCGTCAAATGAAACCTCGCCACACGTAAAAATCAGACGTGAAAGTTCGGCTCTACCCTTTGCTTGAAAATACACTAAAATGGGATAGTTTTTTATCATAATTTGTTATCCGATAAATCTCTGAGAACCTCTGCTTCTACCCACACAGGGTATCATGTTCCTTGCCCTACAATGCTCCACCGGATGCTCCTTGTCATGTGTGATTAGGGATGGCAAACGTTGTGGGGCGCAAGGCTTGCGCCCCTACAGAATTTGACTGGAAACGGTTAAAATTCGGCGCTCAATGGTGTGCGCGGGAAGGGAATCACGTCTCGTATATTTCCCATCCCCGTCATAAACTGCACCAAGCGCTCAAATCCTAAACCAAACCCCGCATGGGCAACGGTACCATAACGCCGCAAGTCTAGATACCACCATAAATCCTCTGGATTCATCCCCTGATTCTGGATGCGAGAAAGGAGGACATCGAGGCGTTCCTCCCGTTGGGAACCGCCGATAATTTCCCCAATCTTGGGTGCTAGTACGTCCATGGCGGCAACGGTTTTGCCGTCATCATTTAAACGCATATAGAATGCCTTGATCCCTAAGGGGTAATCGCTAACTATAACGGGTTTCTGAAATAATTCTTCTGCCAAATAGCGTTCGTGTTCCGACTGTAAGTCTGTCCCCCACTCAACGGGGTACTCGAACTTGCGGTCAGCTTTTTCTAATTGCGCGATCGCATCGGTGTAGGTAATTTGCTCAAACTGATTGTTGATAATATTTTCCGCCGTTGCCAGTACGGTATTATCAATCCGCTTATTGAAAAATTCCATGTCTTCGGGACAGTTCTCTAGTACCGAGGAGAATACATACTTGAGAAACTCCTGTGCCAAGTCCATATCGCCCTGTAAATCACAGAACGCCATTTCCGGTTCCACCATCCAAAACTCGGCTAAATGGCGGGAGGTATTGGAATTTTCCGCCCGGAATGTCGGACCAAAGGTATACACATTCCCAAATGCCATCGCCATCACCTCGGCTTGCAGTTGACCACTGACGGTGAGGTAGGCTTGGCGTCCAAAGAAGTCTTGGCTAAAATCCACCAATTGGTCTTCGGTTTTGGGAATCTCGTTGAGGTTGAGACTGGTTACCGTAAACAGTTCCCCCGCCCCTTCACAATCGCTAGCTGTGATAATCGGGCTGTGAATCCACAAAAAACCTCGTTCCTGAAAGAATTGGTGGATAGCATTAGCACAAGCATTACGCACCCGTAGTACAGCGCCGATCGTATTGGTGCGCGATCGCAAATGTCCAATGGTTCGCAGGAACTCAAAGGAATGGCGTTTTTTCTGTAGCGGATAGGTAGCAGGATCGGCTTCACCATACACCTGAACCGAATTTGCCCTCAACTCAATCCGTTGTCCTTTTCCTGGAGATGGCACCAATACGCCAGCAACTTCTACAGACGCCCCAGTGTTGATCCGCTGGAGAATCCTTTGATAATCCGGTACGTCAGGATTCAGGATGACTTGCAAATTTGCCAAGCAGGAGCCATCATTAACCTCCATAAAGGCAAACTCTTTGAGTTCTCGTTTCGTGCGTACCCAGCCCTGGATGGTTACATTTTCATCCGGCTGACCTGTGCGTAAAAGTTGTGCGATCGGTTTTTTTTGCATAATTTTGCCAGTTTACCAAAATCAGTCACTCCGGGCTTGCCCATACCTGGACAATTAATTCAGCTTTTTTTAGCGTCAGTTGAATGGAGATTACGGTTGGGGATCAATGTAAAACAATAGAGGATCAATTATTTTTGCGAATGAACGGGGGATTGGTTATGACTGGGAAATAGATATCTCCACTGCCTTGGTGTGGATCAATCCTTCAGGCTCTGCAATGATAAATCCGGGCAGATTTGGCGCTCTGTTAACTATTGTGAAGGGTTTGGGCGTCAATTGGCAAGGAAAAGAGGACAACCCGAGACAATTGATGAGCCAAGGGCGACCCGAGACAAGTGAGCGGATGGGGTTGTTAATCGATGCAGGCGGCGGGTCGCCCCTACCGATTAACCTGCACAAGATTTGAGCAACCAGCCGATCACAATCCCCAGTCCCCCGAAGCGAACGGCTTGCCAAAAGGGTTCTTTAAAAGCACTCCAGGAAAAAAGTTGGCTCTCTAAATTCAGTTCAATGGTTTCAAGCTGCTCTTGAATTTGCCGGAGTTCAGCTTTCAAGGCGGGTTGGTTACGAGTTTGACGCCCAGATCGTCTAATTTGCTCGCGACGGTGCTGAAGCTGGGCTTGTCGCTGCTGATCTCGTTGGACTTGTTCATAGCGCTCTTTGAGAGCCAAAAGCGATTGCTCAACCTCAGATAACGCTTGCTCAAACTCGTCAGCATCTGGATTTTGCTGATTGGGATCAGAATCAGCACTCATAACAGAAGAAGGGATCAATCAATGGGTGAAAAAAAATAGATACAATCAAACACAAGACCCCAGAGGCTTCAGCCGTGGGATTAGCTTAACAAACTTATACCTAGACCGATGCAATATACTAAAACCGATAGTCTCAAGGACGCCAGTACCCTGGAACTTGCCCAAGCCTTAGCAGAACGTTTAGGGATTACACCCCAAGATTGGCATCGATTAAAGTCAAATCGCCCAGCTAGAGCCAAGGAGCAAACGGCGGCGGCTTTAGTCTTTTTGCTCAAAGAAAAGCCAGAGGAAGCTCTAGATCGGTTGCGTCAGGCGTCAGGATGGCTGGATCGCTCGATCTGTGCCCCCCCTTGCCCAACTCATGGAAATCGCGATCGCTAGGGAATCAAGGGTAACCTTGAGCGACTCTTCATGTGTTTGCACAGTCGCAGTTCAGTTCCCTGAGGATTCCAGTGAACTTGATCAAAAATTTGGTAGAGAAGGCATAACCCTCTACCATTTTCTGATTCATCATGGGGCAAACTCTCGTCAGCATCCCCTTGACGACAAGGCGGAGAAAAGCCGGAGCCTTGATCTGAGATGATCCACCAATATTCGTCATTGATGACACTAAAGTGAACCATTACGGTCTTACTTGGGTCTAAATTATTGCCGTGCTTTGCCGCATTTACTAATGCCTCTTGGAGTCCGAGTCGGATCTCCGGTCGCCACTTGCGCGGAATTTGTTCCACAAGTATGTCGAGAATTGGGCAAAGGTAAAGGGTAGAAGCAAAGCTAATTGTTCCCCAGTTGCGTTCAACTGGGCGCAAAGATGATACAGCAATCACTTAAAAAACCCCTAGCTTTTCGTTGGTGGACTGGATACATGACACGGTCTATAGCCGCGTTTGTCGATCTCATTTTTCTCAAACCAGACGCTCCACACTCAGGTATGAGTTATCATAAAGGTTCGTCCAGATTTTGTATACTGGCACCCTAATCGTTGAATTCGCTGATCTAAATTTTGTCGAATCCTCATGCTCAATCTTGAGTTTCTTGCTACGTCAGCAGGTTGGTGAGCTTCTTATGGTTGTGGTGAATAATTTCAACTACTGCCCATTGATTGATTGGTAGATTGTGGTATTATAGGTCAAATTTGCCTCTCAGGGGGTAGTTTTTCTGTGAATTAGTAATGACAATGTACTTTATCTACTATTGTATCCAAACTCTCATTCAAATACCAGAGCTTTGTTTTAAATGAGGGCAGATTGATTCGTTATTCGTTAGGGAACAGGGAACAGGGAACAGGTAAGGTAGAATTTTGAGTTAACTTCCCCTGCTCCCCCTGCTCCCCCTGCTCACTGATAACTGATAACTGATAACTCCCTCATCCCTCCTGTTTTTCCAGGAAAGCCGCGCACTCAACGTGGGGGGTTTGGGTAAACAAGTCTGCCGGTTGAATGTAGGTTAATTGGTAGCCGCCCGACTGACAGAGACGTTTAAGATCTCGTGCTAGGGTGGCTGGCTTGCAGCTAATGTAGACAAGGCGTTGAGGGAGAACTGAAAGCAGGGTTTCAATGACTTGAGGATTGCAGCCCTGGCGTGGTGGGTCAAGTAATACGATATCTGGAGCGATCCCCAGTTGCGGCAGCACGGTTTCCACAGTTCCTGTCTTAAAGGTGACATTGGTAATACCATTAATCTGGGCATTAAGTTGGGCTTGCTCCACGGCTGTCCCTTGCGCTTCGATCCCCAATGCTTGCTGCACCTGTTTGGCTAAGGGTAGGGTGAATGTACCAATGCCACAGTAGGCATCGACTAGATATTCAGTGCCTTGGAGTGCCAGCTTTTGCCGAATGACATTAAACAAGGCTTCTGCGGCTTCGGTGTTGACCTGGAAAAAGGTATCAGGTCTTAATTGGAACTCTAAATCCGCGAATATCTCCCGCAGATACGGTTGACCCAGGACACAATGGGTTTGAGTGCCGAAAATGGCATTGGTACGGTGGGGATTCACATTCACACAAACACCCACCAGGTCAGGATAGCGATTGAGCCAGGTTTGGGCTTGAGTTTCCAGATTGGTTAAGTTGGCATCGGTTGTGACTAAGGTTAAAAGCATTTCCCCGGTTCGGCGTCCAATCCGGAGTGACAGGTGACGCAATCGTCCTTGATGACGGCTTTCGTTATAGATTGACCAACCTTGTTGCTGAATATCCTGCTTGATTTGGGCTAATAGGGGATTTAAGCGAGCATCTTGAACGGGGCATTGATTCAGGTTAATCAGTTGATGGGTTCCTTTCTGGTAATACCCAGCTTGAACTTGACCCGTTGGCGATCGCTGCATCGGATAGGTGGCTTTGTTCCGGTAAGCTAAAGGAGAATCAGTGCTTAAAATCGGGGCGATCTCGATTGATGTGAAGCCGCCGATACGGGTTAATACTTGCTCTATCAGATTTTCTTTGACTGATCGTTGATACTGGGGATCAATATGCTGCCACTGACAACCGCCACATTTATCCGCCACGATGCAGTGGGGGCGGATACGATGGGGAGAGGGTTCGAGAAGTTGATGGAGTTTCGCGATCGCGTAATTGGGTTTGACGCGCAATAGTCTGACTCGGACATGATCCCCGGTTACCGTATCAGGAACAAAAACGACTCGATTCCCCAACCGTCCGACACCATCGCCACTATCATTTAGGTCTTTGATCGTCACTTCCACCAATTGACCTTGTTGCCACTGATCAGGGGAGACGGGAGGATGGGGGGACAGGGAGACAGAGTGATCCATAAAATGTAGATTTGTGAATACTTTTCCAGCAACTGACTTTATTTGTGGGGTCTAGAGTCGCTAAACTACAAATGTTATCTAAGTTAACCCAATAAGATGAGCGTAGTTAGCCAAGTTATCCTCAAAGCCGACGACGAGCTGCGATACCCCAGCTCCGGTGAACTGATGGGTATTAAAGCCTTTTTGCAGACGGGTGAGCAGCGGATGCGTATCGCTTCCACCCTAGCAGAAAATGAAAAGAAAATTGTTCAGGAAGCGAGTAAGCAGCTATGGCAAAAGCGTCCTGACTTTATTTCACCAGGAGGCAATGCTTATGGGGAGCGCCAGCGATCGCTATGCCTACGGGACTACGGCTGGTATTTGCGATTGATTACCTATGGTGTTCTGGCTGGAGGCAAGGAACCGATTGAAAAAATTGGTTTGATTGGGGTCAAGGAGATGTATAACTCTCTCGGCGTCCCTGTCGCCGGAATGGTTGAATCGATTCGTTGCCTCAAAAATGCTTCCTTGGAGTTGCTGAGTCAGGAAGATGCGATGGAAGCGGCTCCTTATTTTGATTACATCATTCAATCGATGTCCTGACTCTTGACAAGGTTCTTGGTCATCAGGTTACCTCAGGATTGGTGATTCGGGATTCGGGATTCGGGATGGGGAAGCGTTTTGATCATAACATTCCCAATTGTCCCAATCACCGCCTCATCTCACCAATCCTCAATAATGTATTGACAAATACTTGATGATCAAGTATAAAAAACCGACAGTCTCTATGGGGAGAATCTGTCGGCTGTTTGTGTGTTCCCTATTGATGACTCGGCTAGAGTTCAGTCATTAGCTAGTATGCAAAATTAACCCGCCTGAGGATTGCGATCTCGATCAGCGATTGGTTGTGAACTTGATCGTAGCCAATCGTCCTGTTTGCTTGTGAGGCGAGATGAGGAGAATAAATTGGCGTCTTCCCCAACACTAACGGCTATTACGCCAACCGAGGCTCTCGTGGCGCGGTTCAGCTAAAATGGTGGAATAGATTTACGGTTAAATTGGGCACAATCCTTTGCGCCCCTAAAGTTTCCAGGCGTAAGCATCATCCACTAAATTCGGTGTGCCACGCCACTAGGGCTATGTTGTTTGTCAAAAAACTGCCTTGGACTTCCTTATCGATCTTGTTCGCCACCCATTGCGTCTTTGGCTGGTTGATCGCCGCTTCAAGGTTAATCGCAGATGCAGATAGACCTTGGGTGTTGTGGCTGATGGGGGCAATATATATCGTGTTTATCGATTTAGCCCTAACTGCCCCACTGACGCTGATTCAGAGCGTTTATAGCGGTTGGCTCAAGTCAGATACCCGCGCTTTTATCTCCGTGATTGTGGGCGCTTTTTTGGCAGTGCTGATTCTGTGCTGGATACATGTTTTTGCCCGGATTCTGGTGCTGCTATCAGCCGGGGCGTTAGTGCGGTTAGATTTGCAAGTTGCCAACTTTGGCGAATGGCAAGCTTTCAGTCTGTTGGTTGTCTTTTCTCTGGTTGGCTATGGGTTAGGCATAATCGCACAGCAGATCGTGAGCAGTATGTTCTGAAGTGCTTTGTTTGCTCCCTCGCCTCGCCATAGTTCCACGCCTTATGTCTGGAACATTGCTTTCCCTGCAAACTTTAATCACTGCTTGGGAGTTGAATTTTCACAGCACCTTCTGGGGTGGTGACAACTTTACCGCCGAGTGCTTCAATCTGATTAATGGCACGCTGACGAGTGCCATCGTCTAGGGCATTTTGTAGCACCATTGACCAAGCACTGACTTGGGCTGATTTACTTAAGGGATTGCGGGCAAGAAATTGAGCGGTTTGGCGGGAAATTGAGGCAACATACTGACTTTCTTCGTCTTGATATGTGCTTGCCCATTCTGCGGCTTTCTCAAAGGATTGGCGGGCGGCTTGGGCGTCACCCAGGAATAACAGTTCGTCAATTGCCTTATAGCGCCAGATGTAATAGGATTTGGGGGGAACTTGGGGGGAAAGCTGCTGGAGTCCTTCTTCCATCAGTTCTACCGATCGATCTGGCATACCCGCATAGAGGGATGTGCTACCTGAAAGGAAAAAGTAGGCTTCTAAGAAGCGGGGGTCACGGGCTAGAATCACTTCAAAGTATTCGGGACTCAGTTGATAGCCGGTGACATCGCGAGCTTCATCATCCCCAAAGTATTGCAGGAAATTGAGAAAAACCCAATCGGCTAATAGGTTATCAAATCCGAATGTTGGTACTTTCTGGAGGAGAGTTAGGCGCACCTTTTCGGCTTCGATTTGGCGTTGCAGTTCTGTGGGAGAGGGCGTTTTGCCCCTGCCTTGGAGCTGATTGAGTTGGGGAATTTGCAACCCCCCTATGGCGATGATACAGAGGATGGCAATCAAGGAAGGAATGAGAGATTGACGTAAGGGTTGAGAAGATTGGGTCAGCATTTTTGGTAAATGTATTGATTATTAGTTAGGGGATTGAACCACAGCTACACAAACAAAACTAGCCTAGCTTCGCTAACGTTAGACTAACGCGAGTTCCTAAAGATTTGTAAGTCCCTGTAGGGGCGCACAGACGTGCGCCCGATACAATTGACGGGAATGGGAATAAGGGAGCGATCGCAAGGTTGAATTCACCGGAAGGGAACAGGCGATCCTTGTAGGGGCGACCCGCCTGCATCAATGAATAACTGTAGTCCACTCAATTACGTCGGGTCGCCCTTTACTTAATAAACAATAGCAATGCCTTGATTTAACCCCTCCCTAACCCTCCCCTTCAAGGGGAGGGAACAACAACGGCACGTTTAGTTTAAGGACTGGCTTGGGGAAATCGAGCTAGGAGTTGCTCACGGGATAGCTGAGGTAGTTGTGAGAGGTATTGGCTTAACTGTTGGGGGGGTAATGCTAATAAAGAAGTGACCAGTGCGCTGAGTTGCTCATCCAATTCTCCAAATCGAATTTGAAGCAAATTTTCGACAATAAAATGCTGTGCTTGGTGGATTCCCGATTCACTGTTTTCGAGTTGAGATAATTGCAGGAGAAATGGGGTTAACTGCTGAGGGGGTAATGTCGATAAGGGAGTAATTAAAGCACTCAGGGTGGGAGTCAACTGTCCCACACGAGTCTGGAGGAGGTTTTCGAGAATCAGCCGTTGTCCTTGTTGTATACCTTGCTGCATACCTTGTTGCATGCCTTGTTCTATGCCTCGTTGTATACCTTGTTGTATACCTTTTTGCATACCTTGTTGCATGCCTTGTTCTATGCCTCGTTGCAGTGCGGCGTCGAGTTGTTGCCGATATAGGGGTGCTAATGCCATAATTAACTCCCTCTCCTCTGTTTCTAAGTTTTGATGGGCTTGTAAGTTGGCTTGCAAGTTATACAATAAATCTAGCGCAGATTTCCGCAATGGATGGTCTTCGGGTAATCCGGTGATCTCCTCAATGGCTTGCTGTTGAACTCTGCCTTTTCCGAGAAGTCTTAGCCATAGGGTTTGGGGAGTAAGAGGGAGTTTGTGGATGACGATGATGGCTGTTTTGAGAGATTCTCCCATGAAGTAGATTCCTTCTAGCCAGTTAGGTTCATCGTTTATGGCTCTAAATCCTGCTAATAATCGGCTTGAGGCGGTGGGCGTGAGAATCCATAGTTGGGGGAGTTCACTGTCGTTGATGGAGGTATTTTCCCGTCGGGCGCGTCGTTCTAATTCTGAATGTAGGTCAAACAGTTTAGACAGACAACTGCGGATTTGACTAGGGATGACAGCGTTGCGAAAGGGTTCAAATACGGCGGGTGTTGTGGCTAGGCGTCCCAAAAGTCCAAGGGTGGTTTGGTAGTCATTTGGGGTAGAAGTGGGGGTGAAGTAAACGTCAACCTGTCGCACTTCCCCAGCAATGTCTCGACTCGTCTCAACGGTTCCTATGGGGGATAAGAGTTGGTCAAGATAATCTTTGGCAAATTGGTCGTGGGGAAATCGAGTCATTGGGGAATGGGGATAGTCTACCAGTGTAGCCGTCTATCTTACCGGAGTTGAAGAAAATTCGCGATCGGTAGGGGCGAGATACCTGCATCAATTAACAACCCCAATCCATTCAATTCGATCGGGTCGCCCTTTACTTAATCAACAAAGCAATACCTTGACGCGACCCCTCCCCTTCAAGGGGAGGGAACGACAGCGGCACGTTTAGTTTAAGGACTGGCTTGGGGAAATCGAGCTAGGAGTTGCTCACGGGATAGCTGAGGTAGTTGTGAGAGGTATTGGCTTAACTGTTGGGGGGGTAATGCTAATAAAGAAGAGACTAGTGTTGTCAGTTGCTCATCCAATTCTCCAAATCGAATTTGAAGCAAATTTTCGACAATAAAATGCTGTGCTTGGGGGATTCCTGATTCACTGTTTTCGAGTTGAGATAATTGCAGGAGAAATGGGGTTAATTGCTGAGGGGGTAATGTCGATAAAGGAGTAATTAAAGCACTCAGGGTGGGAGTCAATTGTCCCAGACGAGTCTGGAGGAGGTTTTCGATAATCAGCCGTTGTCCTTGTTGTATACCTTGTTGTATACCTTGTTGTATGCCTTGTTGTATGCCTTGTTCCATGCCTCGTTGCAGCGCGGCGTCGAGTTGTTGCCGATATAGGGGTGCTAATGCCATAATTAACGCCCTGTCCTCTGTGTCTAATTTTTGGTTTTGGTTGGCTTGTAAGTTGGCTTGCAAGTCATACAATAACTCTAGCGTAGACTGTCGCCGTTGGCTGTCTTCAGGTAATGCGGTGATCTCCTCGATGGCTTGCTGTTGGACTGTACCTTTTCCTAGAAGTCTCAACCACAGGGTTTGGGGGGTACGAGGGAGTTGGTGGATGACGACGATGGCTGTTCTGAACGCCTTGTGGAGAAAATAGAGTCCATTTAACCAGTTTTGTTCATCGCCCAAGGCGCCAAAGCTATCGAGTAAGGGGGTTGAGGCGGTGGGGGTGAGTATCCATAGTCGGGGGAGTTCACTTGGGTTCAGGGAGGTGGATTCCCGTCTGGCGCGTCGTCTCAATTCCCGATGTAGGTCAAATAGTTTGGAAATACAATCACAAATTTGCTCGGAGGTGACAGGATTGCGAAAGGGTTCAAAGACGGCGGACGTTGTGGCAAAGCGCCCTAAAAGTCCCAGAGAGAGGAGGTAGTCATTTGAGACAGAGGTGGGTGTGAAGTAAACGTCAACTTCTCGCACTTCCCCAGCAATATCTCGACTTGTCTCAACGGTTCCTATGGGGGATAAAAGTTGGTCAAGGTATTCCTTGGCAAATTGGTCGTGAGGGAATCGGGTCATTGGGGAATGGGGATTTAATTAACAAAGCAATACCTTGACGCGACCCCTCCCTAACCCTCCCCTTGCTAAGGGGAGGGAACAACAAAGGCTAAATTGACCGGAATGGAACAGGCGATCGCAGCCTTTGTCGTCCGTCCGTAGGGGCGCATAGACGTGCGCCCGATAAAATTGACGGGAATGGGAACAAGGGAGCGATCGCACCATTGAATTGACCCGAATGGAACAGGCGATCGCAGCCTTTGTCGTCCGTCCGTAGGGGCGCATAGACGTGCGCCCGATACAATTGGTTTGAGGCATTATAAGGTTAGGTGATCGCTCTGGGTCGAGATATGGGTAGGTTAAGGATAGGGCGAAGCTGTGAACTCAGGTTCACCGTTCAATGCTCAAGCTGGTTAAATTCGGTCGTTCTCGCTCGCTTTGGCTGATTTGAGCGATTAGCCGAGACTTGATTAACTGGCAGATTCATTTACCCCTAGGTCGGTATGTCTGATAAGAAACCCAAGGAAAATCCCCTGAAACGAATTCTTCTTGTATTCTCAATGGTAGCCTTTCTGGGTTCTACGGGCTATGGGCTATTTGGTCTATATAGTAATGCCTTACAGCAACCGCAGACGACGGCTACCTCGGAAGAGGCGTCAGTTAATCAACAGCTAGCGGCGAAGGAACGGGGGTATGAGTTGGTTTTAGAACGGGAACCGGAGAATCGGGTGGCGCTCGAAGGCTTGGTGGAGATACGGTTACAGATGCAGGATACTCAAGGTGCGATCGCGCCGTTGGAAAGGTTGGTTGAGTTGCATCCTCAGGATGCTGGGTATAAGGTACAGTTGGAGCAGTTGACGCAGCAGGTGGGAGAAGGGAGTGAGGGGAGTGGAGAGCGCGATCGCTAAACAATAGATCAAGTTTATTTAAATGTCACCCCATGGATAAAAGAACTTCAAAATCTGATATTGACCGTCTTATTCCTCCAGAAATTAAAAATGATAATTTTTATGCGGCGATTCAACAAATTGTTCGCGAAGAAGATATTAAAACAATTTTAGAGATAGGCTCATCTTCAGGTGAAGGAAGTACTGAAGCTTTTGTTCAAGGAATTCGCGACAATCCCAACCAACCCACTCTGTTTTGCTTAGAGGTTTCAAAACCTCGCTTTGCCGCACTTCAAAACAGGTATGCTAATAATGCTTTTGTCAAGTGTTATAATCTTTCATCTATTTCTCTAGAGCAGTTTCCAGATGAAAAAGATATTGTTGATTTTTACAATACTGAAAAAACAGCTCTAAACAATTATCCCCTTGAACGGGTGTTAGGTTGGTTACACCAGGATGTTGAATACATAAGAACCGCCGGAATTCAAGAAAAGGGAATTAACAAAATCAAGCAAGAAAATAATATTGATATTTTTGATGTTGTTTTAATTGATGGATCAGAGTTCACTGGCAATATAGAACTTAATGAGATTTATAGATCAAAATATATCTTCCTAGATGATATTAATTCCTATAAAAATTATAAGAGTTTTTATCGGCTAATTGAGGATTATAACTATACTCTTATAGGTGGCAGCCTTCAAATACGGAACGGCTATGCCATTTTCAAAAAAATGACTGTACAGCCAATAAGTTACACAACGATTCAGTCAGCCGTTGAAGCAATTGAAGGCTTCATGATACCTGGGCAAGAAGCCTATCTTTTTAATAAAGTAAAATCCTTACCAGACGATGCAGTTATAGTAGAAATCGGTTCCTATAAAGGTCGATCAACGGTTGCTATGGCTATGGCTTGCATAGGAACAAAGCGAAAAATCTATTGTATTGATACCTGGAATGGAAATGATCGTGACTTTTCCGATAGAAAATTCTTTGAAGTTTGGCAACAAAATATCAAAAAAAATGGTGTTAATCAGTATGTAGTTCCATTGCAGGGTTTTTCTCATGAAATTTTGAACCGTTGGCACGAACTAACCAACACTAGGGAAGTAAATTTTATTTTTATTGATGGTTCTCACCAATATTTAGATGTTTTACAAGATTTCCAACTGTCGTTTCCTCTGGTCAGAAATGGAGGATGGATAGCATTTCATGACGTTATACATACATGGCCCGGTTCAGAAAAGGTTTGGCACAAAATTGCCAAATACTACCTTGTTTCTCATGAATATTCATCTAGTCTTGCTTGTGGACAAAAAGATAATAGTTTAGTTATTGCTTCATTTCAATTGCCCATTCATTTCTTCACAATTGTCCTCAACGGTGAACCATTTATCCGTTATCACATTGAAGTCTTCAAGCAATTGCCTTTCCCATGGCATTGGCATATTGTTGAGGGTGTAGCAGACTTGAAACATGATACGGCTTGGAGTTCTAAGCTGGGTGGACATATCAGTGATGAAATTCATCGGAATGGATACAGTAAGGATGGTACGACAGACTATCTAGATGAACTGGTGCAGGAATATCCCGACAACATTACAGTGTATCGGAAACCGAAAGGGGTTTTCTGGGATGGTAAGCTGGAAATGGTGAATGCGCCACTGGCAAATATTCATGAGGAATGTTTACTTTGGCAGATAGATGTCGATGAATTGTGGACAGTTGAGCAACTTTGTACTGGACGACATCTATTCATCAGCAATCCTGAGAAAACAGCCGGGTTTTACTGGTGCTGGTATTTTGTCGGAGAAAATCTGGTTATTAGTACTCGTAACTGTTATGCTCAGAATCCTCAACAAGATTGGCTGCGTACTTGGAGATTTAAACCGGGGATGATGTGGGCAGCCCATGAACCTCCAGTATTGATAGAACCTCTACCCGATAACCAATGGCGCAATGTAGCAGAAATTAACCCGTTTTTGCACGAAGAAACTGAAGAACGAGGATTAGTTTTTCAACATTTTGCCTATACAACTTCTGCTCAATTGCAATTTAAGGAACAATACTACGGTTATAAAAATGCTTTTTCTCGATGGACAGTATTGCAGAAACAGGCTAAGTTTCCAGTTTTATTGCGCCAGTATTTTCCCTGGGTTCAAGATGGAACCATGGTTGATACAGCTAAGTCCTGTGGTATTATACCGATTGCTCGGAAGGATGCAGATAGCAAATTATGGAAGTTTTTCCAGGTAGATAAATTTCAAAAACCTGTAAAAATAAAACCCGTAATTGTTATAGATGGGGTATTTTTCCAGATGTATAAAACTGGAATAGCCCGGGTTTGGAAATCTTTACTCGAAGAATGGACAGGAAGTGATTTTGCCAAGCATATTATCGTTCTTGATCGAGCCAGAACCGCCCCTGACATTTCTGGTATTCGTTATCGTATTGTACCTCCTTATGACTACAATAACACTGCTGCTGATCGCGAAATGCTCCAGCAAATCTGTGATGAGGAAGGCGCTGATTTATTTATTTCTACTTACTATACGACACCCCTATCAACGCCTTCTGTCTTTATGGCGTATGACATGATTCCAGAAGTGCTGGGATGGGATATGAATAATCCCATGTGGCAAGAAAAGCATCGTGCGATTCAACAGGCGTCTGCTTACCTGGCTATTTCAGAAAATACGGCGCGTGATTTGGTAAAGTTTTTCCCAGAGATATCTCCAGAATCGTTAAGAGTGGCTCCTTGTGGAGTTAAAATCAGCTTTTCTCCAGCGAATTTGGAAGAGGTGAATAGTTTCCGCACGAAGTACGGCATCTCGAAACCTTATTTTATTCTGGTAGGTACTGGAGGCGGGTATAAGAATACAATTCTATTCTTCCAAGCTTTTGCTCAACTGTATAGTAAACAGGGTTTTGATATTGTTTGCACGGGTAGCGGTTCCCTGCTTTCTCCAGAGTTAAGAGCTTATGCGTCGGGTAGCGTTGTCCATACGCTGCAACTTAGTGACGAGGAATTGAGAGCCGCGTATTCTGGTGCTGTTTCATTAGTTTATCCATCAAAGTATGAAGGGTTTGGATTGCCAATTTTGGAAGCAATGGCTTGTGGTTGTCCAGTGATAACTTGTGCTAATGCATCTATTCCTGAAGTGGCTGGGGAAGCCGCATTATATGTGAATGACACTGATAGTAATGGACTAACGAATGCGCTTTGTGATGTGCAAAAACCAAATGTTCGCAACTCGCTAATTGCGGCGGGTTTAGCACAAGCGAAAATGTTCTCATGGTTGAAAATGGCGGAAATCGTTAGTGCGGCTTTGGTTGATGCTATCCTCTTGCCTTTAAATCTGAGAGATATTAATTTAATTATCTTCCCAGATTGGTCTAAACCTGAAGAGTCACTCGGGATAGAATTGGAACAAGTGATTAAAGCGATCGCGACTCACCCGGATAGAAGTCATATCACGTTGCTGATAGACACTAGTAATATTTCTCAGGAGGAGGCTAATCTCTTTTTGTCTGGTGTCGCCATGAATCTGCTCATGCAGGAAGATTTGGATATTACCGAGGGTTCAGAAATATCTCTCATGGGACATTTCGGTGAAATGCAGTGGAAATCTCTCTTGCCTCACCTCCACGCTCGTATTATCTTAGAGAATGAAAATCAAGAGGCGATCGCACAAGCCAACGTGGACGCTTTGCAATCTTATGAACTAAATCGGTTCAGCGATGGAGAAGTTGGCGGCTTTTTTTTTAAGTTGAGCCATAAATTCTTTCAGGAAGGAAGATGGCAAGAGGCAATTGAGCAATATCAACGGATTTTAGCCAGCCAGACAGGAACTCCAGAGATTTTTTGGCGCTTAAGCCAGTGTTATAAACAGCTCAAGCTTTTAGACCAAGTGTTTAGCACACTCCAAGAAGGGGTTAGAGTTTATCCGACAGATGGTCGTCTTCATTTTACATTAATTATCGAATTACAAAGATTTGGACGCACCCAAGAAGCAATCGCCTGTGCGAATCAGGCATCGGATATTTTACCAAATGATTATACCTTTAAAATCCTCAAACATTTAATTGTACCGATAATCTATGATTCTCCAGAGGAAATAAGTTTTTATCGTCAACGCTATAAAATTGGACTGCAACGATTAATTCACGAAACCTCTCTAGAATCCTATGCCGAAAAAAAGGATGCTTTGGCAGGTATCGGTAGGCTGACTAACTTTTATATTTCCTATCAGGCTGAAAATGACGTTGATTTACAACGCCAGTATGGAAACTTAGTGCATCAAATTATGGCAGCTAACTATCCAGATTGGATTGAGCCTAGAGTAATGCCTCCACTTGAACAGAATAACAAGATTCGGATTGGCTATGTTTCGGCTTATCTGCACTGCTATAGTGGAACCCTTTGGTTAACGGGGTGGCTGCGTCATCACGACAAAGAAAATTTTGAAATCTACTGTTATTACACGGGTAGTACTCCAGACTTGATTACCCAACAGTTTCAGGACTATAGTGATGTGTTTCACCACATTCCTCATAATTTAGAAGCAGTCTGCGAACAGATTATTGCTGACCAACTGCACATCTTGGTATTTCCAGAAATTGGTATGGATGCGCCAACCCTGCAAATGGCGGCTCTGCGACTTGCACCAGTACAATGTACGGCTTGGGGACATCCGGTTACATCGGGTTTACCAACGGTTGATTACTTTTTATCCAGTGAGTTAATGGAACCGGAAAATGCACAAAACCATTACTCGGAAACACTGATTCGTTTGCCGAATATTGGGGTTTCTTATCCTAAACCTTATATTCCGCCACGAACAAAAACTAGAGCAGATTATCAGTTACCGGAGGATGCGGTACTTTATTTGTGTTGCCAAGCACCTTTCAAGTATTTGCCGCAATATGATTATATTTTGGCTGAAATTGCTCGTCGGGTTCCGCACGCTCGGTTTCTGTTTCTGCGCGGTGAGTTGCTTCAGCCGCGTCTTGAGCGTGCGTTTAGCGCCGTTGGTCTTAAGTATGAAGAGTATTGTGTATTCTTGACTATTCCAGAGCGGTTGGATTATCTTATGATTAACTTACTCTCAGATGTTTATCTGGATACACTTGACTGGTCTGGTGGAAATACTAGCTTAGAGGCGATCGCCTGTCATCTACCTATTGTTACTTGTCCAGGGGAATTTATGCGGGGTCGTCACTCGGATAGTTTTCTCAAGATGATTGGCGTGACAGATACGATTGCTGAAGATGAAGCAGAGTATATTGAGATTGCGGTTAAGTTGGGACTAGATTTAGCTTGGCGACGGGAGATTGCAGAACAAATGAAAGCGCGACACGATAGCGTCTTTGAGGACAAAGCCTGTGTAGCAGGTTTAGAAGCATTTTATCAGCAGGTTGTTCAGGAGCGGCTTACGATGCTCGGAGAAATGGCTAACTAAAACATGGGTTATGCGCGATCGCATGTTTAAGGACTGGCTTGGGGAAATCGAGCCAGGAGTTGTTCACGGGATATCTCAGACAGTTGTGAGAGGTATTGGCTTAAGTCTTGGGGGGGTAATCCTAATAAAGGAGTTACAAGTGCGGTGAGTTGAGAGTCTAATTCTCCAAAACGAATTTTGAGTAAATTTTCAACAATGAAATACTGTGCCTGTTGGATTCCTGGTTCGCTGTTTTCAAGTTGAGAGAGCTGTAAGAGAAATGGGGTTAACTGCTGAGGGGGTAATGCCGATAAAGGAGTGATTAAAGCAGCAAGGGTGGGAGTCAACTGTCCCAGGCGAGTCTGGAGCAAGTTTTCGATAATCAGCCGTTGTCCTTGTTGTATACCTTGTTGTCGAGCTGCATCCAGTTGTTGCCGATATAGGGGTGCTAATGCCATAATTAACTCCCTCTCCTCTGTGTCTAATTTTTGGTCTTGGTTGGCTTGTAAGTTGGCTTGCAAGTCATACAATAACTCTAGCGTAGACTGCCGCATTTGGCTGTCTTCGGGTAATGCGGTGATCTCCTCGATGGCTTGCTGCTGGACTGTACCTTTTCCCAGAAGTCTCAGCCACAGAGTTTCTGGGGTGCGAGGAAGTTGATGAATCACAACTAGAGCGGTTTTGAGATACTCTGGCAGAAAATAAAGTCCACTTAACCAGTTTTGTTCATTGCTTACGGCTCCGAATCCTGCTAGTAATCGGGTTGAAGCTGTGGGGGTAAGTATCCATAGTTGGGGAAGTTCACTGTCGTTAATGGAAGTGGACTCTCGTCTGGCGCGTCGTGCCAATTCCCGATGTAGGTCAAACAGTTTGGCAAGACAATCACGAATTTGCTCAGGGGTTACAGCGTTGCGAAAGGGTTCAAATACGGCGGAAGTTGTAGCGAAGCGTCCTAAAAGTCCCAGAGAGAGGAGGTAGTCATTTGGAGAAGAGGTGGGTGTGAAGTAAACGTCAACCTCTCGCACTTCCCCGGCAATATCTCGACTTGTCTCAACGTTTCCGATGGGGGATAAGAGTTGATCGAGATAATCTTTGGCGAACTGGTCGTGGGGAAATCGAGTCATTGGCGATGTGGATAGTCTAAGATGCAGATGTCTATCTTATCCGGATTTGGAGAGGATTCGCGATCGCACCGCTTGTTGTCGCGACGGGTACCCGATAAAGTTGATGGAATTAGGAATAATAATTATTAAGTTATATAGCAACCGCCAAGACGGTTAGGACACGATGGATTTGTAGAGACGTTCCACCGGAACGTCTCCAGACAGTGCATTTGTCCTAATCGATGTGTCTACTGCTATACATTTCGCCTCGATATTCACTTTGGATGAAGATGATTTTTTTGATTCAATCACTAGACTGTCTCCACTATGAATTTTTCCAGGCTTCATCCAGGGTAAATTGGCGAGGATTTTTAAGAATAAAGACGTTACCTTCCTTGATTAAGTCCCCTATACAGGATACAGGTAAGCGTTCTTGATAGGCTTTAATCGCTTTAATATAGTCATGCTCAAATAACTCTGTTTTGATTTTACAAAGCTTATCAAAAATAACACCAATTAGTGTGATTTCTCCGCTGAGTTTATCGGGGTTAGGCGAGTTAATTTCCATGACTACTCCCTGAATAATTCTATTGGACAGCTTAATAATTAAATCATTGAGAATATCAAGTTGAGAACGTTCTTCTGCTTTGGCAAGGGTTTCCAGCAGAAGGTTCATGGAAACGGGAAAATCAGGAACGTCTGGATTTAAGGGTAAGACAAGGTTCAATTGTCCGTGAGATTCCTTGTCTTTGAGCCAAATTATTGCCTGATCGGGTATCTGCTGCTTTTGTTGCCAACCCTTTGCCTGTAGGTAAGTTGCTACCTGTTGGGGATGTATGGCTTTGAGTAATTCAATATCTTTAACTGTTACATTCATAACCGTTCTCCTACTGTAATGCGCTGCATCATGGTTTTAAGTACATTGGCAGTGAATATATTTTCTCTGGGTATATAAACGGTGATGGTTTCTTGATTCTGGGTTGGTGCTTTACCTGCTAAAGATATCCAGTAAGCGCAACGCTTGAGGCAGAGTTCAGCTTCGGATTGATTTAACCAGTCATTTACTTGGTCTGGGACGATAACGACAATTAAGATTAAGGGAGGATAGCGATCGCGGATTCTTAATTCTTCATAGTTTTTGATGGAGAGAGGATACCGGATAGTGTTATCAGTAAGGACTTGTCTAGACGTACATTTTACCTGAACATAGAGGAGAGGGAAGTCTATTATATCTTGATTGTTAACTCCTGTGATGATTAGGTCTACACCGAGTCGATCTAAAGGTGTAGTTGTTCTCTGAACGGCACAACCTGCGGTTGCGGCAATGGCATAAATATAGGCATAGCTAAATTCTTCTTTTTGAATGTTACTATCCACTTCGATATGCACCTTGAATGAAGACGATTTTTTGATTAAATTATTTATAAGAGTATCTCTACTACTTTTTATTTTAGTCTGATATGAATTGATCTAGGTTTTGCCCGTCTGGTAATGTGGATGTTGACAGCGGTATCAGTCATTATTAGTCTATTGATTCCCTTCAACATACTTTGCCCACATTTGCTGGTAAGCCTTTTCCATTTCGCGGGTAAACTGCTTGGCGTTCCATAATGGTGCTGTTTGCTTTGACTGTCGCAGTTTCCAGGCAATTTGTTGGCGCATCGCTTCATTTTTGCCTAAGCGCACACCCCACTCGACGTATTCTTCATCCGTCCAGGCAATACCTTCTGTAATACCAGCATTGATCATCATCGTATAGCTATTACGTGCCGCAAATTGCTGTCCTACTCGCGTCACCAAGGGAATACCCATCCAAAGGGTTTCTAGGGTAGTAGTTGCACCATTGTAGGGGTAAGTATCTAGCACCACATCAGCAATACCCAAATTAGCTCGGTGAGTTGCTTCTAACGCTACAGAAGGTAGAAATCGCAGATGACTACAATCGACTCCCTCGGCTTCGGCAATCTCGATAAAGAACTTTTGAATTGCTGCTTGCTCGGCAAACCCTTTAATCAAAAAGTAGCTATTTGGCACTTCCTTGAGAATCTTCATTTGCAGTTGAGCTGTATGGCGATGACGCTTGTATCCACCTTGGCTACTGAGATACACCACCGCATCAGTGGGGATATCTAGCTGATCCCGACGCAAAGTTGGCACACCCACCTCAAAGCCATCTACAGCGATATAAGTTTGGGGTAAGCGCCAGATTTTCTCTCTGTAATAGTCTTGAGCCGAATCGGGTAAGACATAAGGATCAGCAATGAAATAATCAATGCTGGGTAATCCTGATGCATCCCAGCCTAACCAAGTCACTTGCACTGGAGCTGGTTTAAGCGCCATCACCTCATAGCTAATATCTAGCGTGATGCTATCAAGATCGATTAAAATATCTATTTCATCTTGAGAGATTTTTTCAGCGATTTCTAGACCATCCATTCCTAACTTGTAAGCTTGGTCTACCTGCTCGACATACCAGTCTTGTAAAAAGTCGTTTATCTGTCTATAGTTAATAAAATAAGCATGAATTTTAAAGCGATCGTGATCGTGATGCTCAAGCAGCCATCGAGCTAGCCAACCCACTGAATGTCCTCTAAGGCAATGAGATAAGTAACCTATCTTGAGAGGTTTGTCACTCGTTTCCTTTTTTTGTCTAAGGAACTGTTGTTGACGATATCGCTCTACTTGCCCTTTGGCATAGTGTTGAACGCTAGTATGGCAAATCTGAGAGACTTGATTCTGAATCCAGCGGTTACTTTTTGGCTCATCTCTGTAGTAAGGTAGAAAAAAGGTAGGAGTAGACAGACGCAGGGTAGCGATTTGATCGAGTTCAATCGATTCTTTTTCTACCAGTGCCAGCAGTAATGATTTCTGCTTTTGCAATACGGAAAGAGCTTCTTTATCCAATCCCCCCGCACTCATTAATCCTCGCAAAACCAAATGTAGAGCAAAAATCTTATCTGGCAAGGCCTGCATTAAAGAATAGCAAAATTTAGCTGTTTTTATACCTTCATCTCGTTTCCCTGCACTCTGATAAAATGCTGTTAGATGCGTTAACACCTCTTTGTTTTCTGAATCTAAGCGCAAACACAACTCGGCTAGTTGTGCTGCTAAAGCAGGTTGGTTTATAGAATAAGCTATTTTGATAGATGCAGGCAGAACAACATTGATGAATACCTGAGGCTCATGAATGTAAGGTAGACAAGCTTCTGCAAATTCTAGCAGTGATGGTTCAGTGGGTGCGTATTCTAATAGGGTTTGCAAAACCTGTAGCAGTAAATCTAGGTTAACTTCCTCCCCTTGCTGCAACTGGAGTATTTGAATGACTCCTAAGCAAGTTAAGTCTTCTCCACTAAATTTATCCAGCCGAATAGAAAGTTGCATAATCTGCAACAGATTATCTATATCACTGGGACTAATTTCTCGTAGGTGCTGTCGAATTACCCAAGCAACTAAGTAGTCACCAATTGCCTCTCGCCTAGTTGCTTCTGTTTGCAGAACTTGTATCAGTTCCTCTGTCCATAAATCGGCTTGTTCGGGTTCACCTTCTGCCATTGCCAGCAGCCAAGTCGTTTGAGCTTCTACTTCTTGCCCCTGCAACAGCAGCATCAAACCTAAATACCAGTAATGAGACTTGACATCGGGTTCTGTTTCAATTGCCTGTTCGTATAAGCTGGCAGCCTTACTATAGTTTCCTTGGATTAGCTCTTGATAGGCTTGCTGCTGCCAGTTAGTTAGCTCCCTAGAAGAGAATTCAGTAGTCATAATTTTACCTACTGGAACTATTGTGACTTTTGTCCAAGGACGCAGGCTTGAAAATCAGCTTATCAGCCAAAAACAAAGTTGAGTAGGTAGAAAAATTCTACCCACTCTAACCAACAGTTGAACCTGCCTCTGCTCAAACCAATACAGTGACGTCCTCCTACACCGACCCTACGGGTACGGTTGTAGGCTTCCTTTGGCGTTCCATTTCAGAACGACGCTTCCGGCGTTTTATAGTGGGGAATACGCCCAGCCCCACTTCTTGCTTATCGCAAGAGAAACTGTAGTTATGGAATTTAGTTTTTGCTGTCAATTTACCAGCTTTTACAGCTTTGTCAATGAAATACAAAAACAATTTACCCTTAATATTAGCTTACAACAAGCAAGTTGTAAGCTAATAAACTGGCGATTCATCCCACGCTCAATCGAAGATTAGATCGTGGGGAACCTATCGCCGGATAAGCTAAAGATTTCTTACCTACTTACCCCTTACCCAAGTTTGAATAATCGTCGGGACATACTGGATTATCGGCAAGATCTACTTGTTGCTCACCATCTAAAGCTGCGTTTTGGACAGCAGCCTTATTAGCTTCACACAATAGAGCGATCGTGGTTGCTTCTCCTGTACCTGCTACTTCTCCTACTTGTACGCCACCTACATAGGCTTTGAGCGGAGCACCCTCAAGTGCCTGTTGTGCCTGATTGGTAACATCTTTGTTGATTGCTGAACCGACTTTAATTTTGTATACATAATTTGTGGTCTGGGTGGCGATGCCAAGACCTAACTTACCAAATTCCTCTGTTTCTTCACCCACAAACTCATTTTTTTCCAGGTAGTAAGCTTGTTGAGCCCGGTTCATCGAACCAATGTATTGCTTAGCTTCCGACTGCTTCGCCTTGTTTGCTTGGTTCAGGAAGGAAGGCAGAGCAATAGCAGATAGGATACCGATGATGATGATCACCACGAGCAGTTCGATCAGCGTGAATCCTTCATCATGCTTTTTCTGGTTTAGGTGCTGTAGGAACTTAGCCTTTAGTTCTGTTTTCATCAGGTGTCTCTCCTTAGGGGTGTGGGATGAGTGATTTATAACTCCTAGATTTAACTTACCCACTTTCGACGACTTTCCTATCACCTGCGGCAAAAAATTTGGCTTTTGAGAGCCAATGCTTCTCAGGACTGGCGCTCTAGTAACACGTATCCTAGTCTCTCTAGCTGAGTCAACATCTGCTGGATCAGATAAAATGCCTTTTCCTCATCCGTCGGTGCCAACGTCACAGGATTGAGCGGTCTAACCTGCTGCCAACGTTCCACCAGTGACCTCATTGACTGAGGGGCTTCCACCAAAAGCAGGAGGCATACTGCCATGGAGGTGTCTAGTGTCACAAACTTTTCAATTAGCTGTAAATGCTTAGAAATTTCAAACATTCTTAACTGAGGAAGGGACTCAATTAAGTCTGCTTTAAATTTTGGTGTTTTTAGTTGAGGATGTAGGTAAATCTGCGCCTTTTGCCAGTCAGAGTTCGTCCATTCAGAAATCGGGGTAAAGGATTCAGCTTGATTAGGATGACCGCACCAAATGTCTAGCAGACGATTTACAGGATGTAAGAGTTCAAATAGATGCAGCTCCTCTTCCACAGAAAGTTCTGGTAAGGTCATGCCCAAAAACACAGGCAAATCATCGGGGTCTTTGAACAAAGCCATTAAATCCCATTGCCACCAATTAACCATGCTGACAAATTCTAAATCAGCGGCTCTTAGGGCAGAAAATAGTTCAGGAATAGTATTACCTCTGTCACCCCGAAGCAAGTGATTGACAACAATCAGCTCGTCTTCTGTTTCATACTTTGAGTGCCAAGTCTGTGCTTTGAGAAGCACTTCGTCTCTCAACGCTCCCATCGTTTGTCGAACTAATTCTATCCCTAACTCTTGCTCTTCTTCCTCCATCACTCCCATCTTCTTGAAAAGTGTCTGCACCCGAAAAAAGTTGGCGCGTTGAAATGAGCTATGGAGATTAGTTCGGATAATTCCATCCGGTTTCAATACTGACTTCATTGCCTGCAATCCCACCACTGGATCGGGCAAAAAATAAAGCATTTCATCATTATTAATATAGTCAAACTCCATTTCCAAGCTTGGTAAATCTTCAATGGCTAGGACATGGAATTCTGTATTATCAAAACCGTGGTATTGCAAGCGCTGACGAGCTAACTTAACCGATTCTTCCGATAAATCAACACCCACGATTTTTGCGCCAGGATTGGCTTCTGCCAAAATTAGTGATTTGTAACCTGTGCCACAGGCGGCATCTAAAATAACCTTGTCTTGGGAGTCAATAATTTTTCTATTTCTTCGGTAGTAAGGTGTAACTATATTATAAATATAAAGTAAACTCGGTTTATCTTTTGGAGATTCCTCTAAAGGAGTTCTCGGATAAGGAGAAAAATCAAATTGCTGCCTGATTTGTTCTGACAGCTCAGATGTCTGACTGTTGATTTCTCGACGTTCTGATGGGGATTTTTCCAGATTAGTTGATGGTTCGTTCGTATCCATTTTTTTTAGCTCCACAGCAAGTTCAGCAAGCTGCTCTGAAAGGGGGTAAATGTGCTTGTATTGAAGGATTTGCTTACCAATCAAGCCCAAGCGTTGAGAGAACGTTGGCGGCTTAGATGGGTCAAGCAGGGGTGTATTATAAGGTGTAACATCACCCCGTTGAAACTCAAAGGCAAAGCTTAGGCGTGGATGAGTCGCTCTTTCACTACTGCGTCCCCCCCAGTGCAGCACAGCTTGATTCCAGCACAAAACTGAACCCACTGGGGCAGGTAATGCCCGAATATCTTGAATACTATCAATTTCATGAACTGAGAAATCACGACCGTAATTAGGGTCAAACGCTGCTGGTAGAATGTACATACATCCATTGAGCGGCGTGGCGTCGCTGAGAGGAATCCACACCGTCAAACTTTTGGGCATTCCGTCTGGTAACAGTGTATTTTGCGACTTGTCACGGTGGGGGCGCCATCCTGTCTCCGTCTTGTTTGGGTCAATATACCACGCCCAAAAGTCAGGAAGTTGCTGATAATCTTGACCCAGTACCGTTGATAATATCTGAGATAATCGGCAAAAGGTCTGCCAAAATTCATCATAAACAAACACAAAAGGTGGCGTCCAGCCTACCTGACGTATCTTTTCCACGCCAGCCGACATGCGTAAAACATCTGCCTCAGGCAGAATCCCATCGATTTGAAAATAGCCATCCGTCTTGAGCGTGAGCAACAGCTTTTTCATCTGTTCTGGCTCAACTGTAAAAGGAGCTAAGGATTCGGGGAGCAAATCTTCACTGACACTCAGCTCAGGATTTAGACTCCTCCAGAAGTTGGGATTTCGAGCTTGCTCCAACAGAGATTTCACCGCCGTCATAGTTTTTTGCTGTAACCCCATTGAGTTTATCATCTCAACTGTATCACCAGTTAAAAGGCAGTCAGCGCAAGCTTTGCTTACAAGGGCGCACGTCTGTTCGCCCCTACGTAGATGTGCCACGCCAGTCGCGGGGTTTTTCAGGTAGCACAGAGCAAAACACTGATTTCACAGATTTGTAGAAGCGGTAGGGGTGGGGATGGGAGATTTTAGTAGCACTGATTACACTGAAGCGTTAGTTCTCAATGGGCAAAGGATGAAAGGATTATTGGATTGGGGTAGGAATTATTCAGTTATCTGTGTCAATCTGTGTTATTTAATCGTGAGTCTACAGCAGAATGTGATTAAATTTGTGTCATCTGTGTTATCACAAAGTATCCGGATCAACACCTAGCGATCGCAGTCTCTCCTGTAACCTATTAAAGATGCCCAGCTAGGACGTGCGATCGCTCTTTCTATGTTCTTGTCTGCAAGCTTATGTATCGAGTTTATAGGCAGGCACATTTTCCCATGATGAAAAGTATACCAAAAAATAACACGCGATCGCATTAAGTTATGTTTTTTACCTCAACCGTCGCACCTCTTCTAAACTCAAGCCAGTGATTTGACTAATCGTATCTTCATCGACAACCCCTAACATTTTCCTAGCCATTTCTACTTTAGATTCCTGAATCCCCTGTTCTCGTCCCACTTGAATCCCCTGTTCTCGTCCAAGCTGAATTCCCTGTTCAATTCCCTGTCTCAAGGCTAATTTTATTGCATTCCGTTGGTCATGAATATACATTTCCCGTTGTTCTAGCGAATCTAACTCTTCACGAGTCAGATTCGCTTGATTCGCTACTTCAAACGCCTTGCGTATTTCCGGGACTTGTGCCATTGTTTCCGGTATCGTTTCTAATCCTCTAGCACATTTAATAAAGTATATCCATTTATCCGCTAGGGTTTCTAGTTCTTCTAGCTCTTTGGTAAATTTTGGTAATTCAACAAAGACTAACTCCAAGTCATTAATCGGGTAATCTGTCAAAAGATTCTTTTCTTTGAGGACAAAATTAGAAATCACTTGGGGCAAATCCTCAAACATTTCAAAGTCAGTCAGCGTCAAGGCAATAACCGGATTCAATAGAGTATAATCCTCCCCGGGTTGCAATTGAATCGAATAGGCTTTAGTTGCGTTATACAATATCCGCTTCTCAAACCCCGATAAATTCAGGACTTGCATCTCTATAATCACCGTTGTCTCATCGGTTAGTTTAGCTTTAACATCCAGGAACGTATCTTTAATTCCCTGAATCTTCGGCGCTAGATAAGGGTTAATAATTTTTAACTCAGTGATTCGGGGATGTCCACCGTAGAGGAGGGAATTCAGGAAACTAATTAGGATTTCTGGGTTTTGCTCAGAGCCAAATATCTTTTTAAAGGCAAAATCTGTTTTGGGATTAATAAAAATCATAGTTATCCTCCCCTGATTAAACGTTTACTTTAAAAAATGGCAATCTGTTGTAAGCTCTACTCGCTTCGTGATCGCGTGAAACCTCTTTTTGTGTCAATCTGTGTTACTTAATCGTGAGTTTACAGCAGAATGTGATTAAATCGGTGTCTTATGTGTGATCACAAAGAGTCTGGATCAACGAAAGAGCGATCGCACTCTCTCCTCTAACCGATTAAAGATGCCCAGCTAGGACGTGCGATCGCTCTTTTTGTGTCCTCGTCTGAAACCTTATGTGTCGAGTCTATAGGCAGGCACATTTTCCCATGATGAAAAGTATACCATAAACCAACACGCGATCGCAGGTCAGCAGGAGAAAATCAACCAGGCTTTAGAAATACCAATTTTCGATTTTCAATTCATTAAAATTAGCATAATCGGATACATTATTAGTCACTAAAATCAACTGATTAACCTTAGCAATCTTTGGCTTCATCGGTTCAGATATTATATTACTATCTAGCAAAAATCGAAGTCACCTCGCGTCCAGGAGATTTATCGCGCACATCGCCAAAAATAGCATCAACATCAATGTCTAGTTCAGCGATATTATATCTGAGCCTAAATTCCTCTAATTTGTCACCAAACTTGCCTTTATCCTGATTGATTGGAGTATCAATAATTTCAATTCTCACGGCTTGACCTTCAGGAATATCCAGAAGTTCTGAAAATTCTAAGGTTTGACCGCGTTTAATCGCTGTGATTTGCATAATCGACTCTCCCGATGCTAAAAAATTCTCACTCATACAGATAACCCCAAAATCCAAGATAACCTGGGGACGAGTTTAGACTCACTGATCACCCCATTTTCCCCCATCATCAGCTCAATCCTACCCGATATCGCCACAATTGGGTCTTGGGTGCGATCGCTCTTAACGTCTTTCTGTGTCAATCTGTGTTATTTAAGCGTGAGTCTACAGCAGAATATGATTCAATCGGTGTCACCTGTGTTATCACAAAGAATCTGGATCAACTCCTAGCGATCGCAGTCTCTCCTCTAACCGATTAAAGATGCCCAGCTAGGACGTGCGATCGCTCTTTCTATGTTCTTGTCTGCAAGCTTATGTATCAAGCTTATGTATCGAGTTTATAGGCAGGCACATTTTCCCATGATGAAAAGTATACCATAAACCAATACGCGATCGCGCTTCCACCTTAAAGCTACAACCTGAATACCTAATTACGATGAATCAGTCTGTCATACTCATCATGATCTCCTATCCATACCCAAATAAAGTCAGAACCATCTTCTACAGCTAAGGCTCTATAACTTAATCCAATCCTTGCTGACCAATACTTTCCCACCTTTTTGAAGTTTAAAGATGGATGATTGGGATCAGCTTTGAGTAAATCATAGCTTTTTCTTGCCTGACGCTGAACCGTCTCTGGTAAGGCGTAAAAGCGTTGCCAGAATTTCGGGGTTGTTCGATGCACTTACAAGTTTCCTAGTTTTCCTTGAGACTTTGCTGTCATTGCCTCTTCCAGCAAAAAATCCAGTTTGCCATTAGCACTATCCGCCTCAATTTGCTTATCCCAGATTTCCCAATCTTTTTGAGCAAACCACTCTCTCAATCGCCGGAAATCCTCCTGAGAGAGCGCTTCAATTTCCGATTGAATCTGTTTCACTTGTTTCATTTAACGTCACGCTTGAGCAATCCACCTCTATCATTTTATCGCGTAGATGTGATCGCCTAAAACATCTTTCTATGTCAATCTGTGTCATTTAACCGTAAGTCGGCGGCAGAATATGATTCAATCGGTGTCATCTATGTTATCACAAAGAATCTGGATCAACGCCTAGCGATCGCAGTTTCTCCTCTAACAATTTTGCCCGTTGTCGCTCCTGTTGAGCCAGTTGTTCAGCTTCTCTTGTCCGTTGTCGCTCCTGTTGAGCCAGTTGTTCAGCTTCTCTTGTCCGTTGTTTCTCATGAGCAATCTGCTCTTCTGGGGTCAAGATTCTTTGTCCCTGTTCATCGTACCAATACAACCACTCTCGATTTATTCCCTGATAGGTTCCCCTTTCTGTTCCTATCCCTAATCCAATTTCCGATAACCACACCGGATTACCAAACTGTAACTGATACTCCCCATCCACTAATTTATACACTTCCAACGGGGCTTTACGACGCCGCCGGGGATTGTACACTACATAGTAGAGTACCCCCATATCCCGATACAGTTTTTTCTTGCGGCTATATTCGCCGCGACGCTTGTGAGATACTACCTCCAGCACCACCATGGGCACAACCTGCTCTTCCCACAACACATAAGACAGGCGCAACTCTTCATCGATAAACCGTTGTACTCCCACACTCAAAAACCCATCCGGTACAATTGCCGATTCCTCTGGGTGATAATAAATTCCCATATCCACCCCAAAGAACCAATCCCAGCGATTCTCCCACAACAGCGCTAGGACAGCTTTAAGTAATGAGGGAATCAAATCTTGCAGTTCATTATCCACTGGCGTATCGTCAGAATCAGGCAGCTCTTCTGCAGAGGGTAAGCAATCTAATGGGTTGTACTCTAGCATGAGTCGGTCAGGAAGCGACAACTTATTTCATTGTATTTGATTGGTCATATCATGTTTGGTGGAATACTAACACTATCGGTGAAGACAAGGCAGAGGGCTCTAGGGCAGAAGGCTCCAAGGGAAGAATTTGGAGCAACTAAGAGCGATCGCAGTCGCTCCTCTAACCGATTAAAGATGCCCAGCCAGGACGTACACAAGCGAAGCGAGCGCTCACTACGAACGACGCGATCGCTCTTTCTATGTTCTTGTCTGCAAGCTTATGGATAGAGTCTATAGGCAGGCACATTTTCCCATAATGAAAAGTATACCAGAAAAAAACACTTATTCCACAACACTGATTTCACGGATTTATCGAAACAGTAGGGGGGGCTGTGGGATTTTAGCCCCACTGATTTCACTCCACAACAGATACAGGTGTGAGGACATAATCAGATGATTAGATTGAGACATGAAACGGTTTTATGTGTCAATCTGTGTCATTTAATCGTGAGCTGGCGGCAGGGTGTGATTCAATCGGTGTCATCTGTCCTGCAATAAAGGGTCTGGATCAACTAAGAGCGATCGCCATCTCTCTTCTAACAGTTGACGCGAAATCTATCAGCAAGACAACGCTACTACGAGCGAGCGGACTTATGTTTAGAACAGATCGCAAAATTCTGGCTTTAAATCCCGCTCCATTAATGCTTCTACTGCTTCTTGGGGCGTAATTTTATGGTTGAGTAGGCGATAAACTTGCCGACAGATGGGTATGGGGATCTGCTCTCGATTAGCAATTTTAACCAATACGTTGGCTGTATTTACCCCTTCGGCTGTACTTTGCAATTCTTCGAGAATTTGCTCCAATCTTTTCCCCTGGGCTAAACCGTAGCCGACCCGATAATTACGGCTGAGTATACTACTACAAGTGGCTAGCATATCGCCCAAGCCCGATAATCCGAAGAAGGTTTCTGTTTGTCCTCCTAAGTGAGTCCCGATCCGAAGGATTTCAGTTAACGCACGGGTAATTAAGGCAGATTTGGCATTGGTTCCCAATTGTAGACCATCACAAACCCCAACCGCGATCGCAATCACGTTTTTCAGAGTTCCTCCCAGTTCTGTACCAATGGGGTCTGGACTGGTGTAGACTCGGAACAGACTGGAGGAAAACACCGTTTGCACTTCCTCAGCGGCTGCCATATCTGTACTCGACACCACTGTGGCGGCGGGGAGTTCTTGCTCAATTTCTTTGGAGAGATTTGGACCTGAAAGTACCACAATCGGATGGTTAGGAAAGTCGGCTTCCCAGATTTGAGAAGGGGTACGAGTCGTTTCCGGGTCTAATCCCTTGGTGGCGGTAATAATTGTCACATAATCCGGTAAACCAATTTCTTGAATCTTCGCCGCCGTCGTCACTACCCCTTTCATGGGAATCGCAGAGACTAGCATATCAATATCCGCCAATACCTCTTCTAGGGATTCGGTGCTGCTGCGAGACCAAAGTCGAACCTGATGATTCTTATGTCTAGCAATCGTTGCCAAGGCTTGACCCCAAGCACCAGCGCCGAGAATGGCGAGGGTGGCTTCTGGTGCAGGTCGGCGCGTGGATTGTGCATGAGCCTGACTGGCTTGTGGGTTCTGATCAGCTTGAGATGAGCTGGATTGAGAATTTGTCAGATTGCTCACCATAGATTTGATGTATTGAACTCAATAATTTATAGGTCAAGTTAATGGTCAAAGGCAAAAGAATGCATCTGCTTCTTTTGCCTTTAAAAAGATTATCAACTCACTGTTTGTGTCTGTTTCTGAGTCGCTATCGCGTAATTGGGAATACAATTGGCTTCCATATAAGCGCGATACTCCTCAACTTGGCGATCGCACTGTGCCGAACTCCAGCCCCCATATTGAGACAGGGTGTCGGTTAGCACCGGCAGAATATCAAAGCCATAGTTGGTATGCATGGCTAAGCTAGTACGGCGACGGGCAATATCCACCAACGTCCGCGCAAATTCCGACTGCACCGCATAGATAATTTGGGCTTTAATATCGGGCAAGTTCGGCGTAATCGCTTGTGCTAATTCCGGTTCCTCGTCCGTTAGCGCTAAAATATCCAACGCCTTAGCCCCATATATATCAAACAGGTGATGGATTGTCGCCAAGGGTAATGAGGTGCGATAGTCTTGCAGCGCTTTTTCTAGGCGCGGATCACTGGGTAAAATGGCTCCCGGTAAGGGTTTCTCGTAAGTAGGACAAGGGGGGGCAGATCGTCCCTGCTTGCGATATACTTTATCCACCATCTCTTCACCCACTTGGCGATAGGTGGTAATTTTGCCGCCAATTAGAGAAATTAGATTGTTCACACCCTCTGGGGTATGGTCATAGAGAATATGGCTGCGGGTGACACTGCCCGGTTTTTTCCCCTCTGCATTGGGCAAAGGACGTACTCCCGCGTAAGTAAATTTAACATCTTGGCGGGACAATTGGGCAGTGGGCAGAATCCGATTGGTTTCGGTGAGTAAATAATCAATTTCCTCGTTGTCTGCCTTAATTGAGTCTAGGGCACCTTGATGTCGCAGATCGGTGGTGCCAATCAGATACATACCTAACCATGGCACAATAAAAAACGGACGACCATCCGTTTTTGCTTCTACATACAAGGTTGTTTCGGGAGCGCCGGGGAAGGGAGGGACAATGATGTGACTTCCCTTGGTCGGACCGAGTTTTTTATCCTTACCAATGGGCGCTGATTGTCCATTTTGCACCCCAGACTGACAAACCTTATCTACCCAGGGACCGGCTGTATTCACCACCACGGCGCGATCGCTCCCTCGGACGGTGAATTCTTCTCCGGTTAAGGCATCTTTGCACGTAACGCTGGTGATGCGATCGCCTTGGCGCTGCAATTGGGTGACTTGTGCATAGTTGAGAACCGTTGCTCCCGCAAGTTCTGCACAGATAATATTCTCTAGTGCTAAACGCTCCGCATACGCCACCTGAGCGTCATAATATTGCGCTCCACCGACTAAACCATCGGGATCGAGATGGCGAAAGAGCTGATTAAACTTCTGTTTGGGCAGCATCCGGTGGGGGGGCAGGGTTTTCTCGAAGCTCAAGATATCATAGAGCAGCATCCCCGCTTGAATTTTCCAATAGGGACGAGAGCGATCGCTGTAGATGGGAATCGTCAGCATTAGGGGCTTGACTAAGTGGGGGGCTGTATGCAGGAGAATTTCTCGCTCCCGTAGCGATTCCCGCACTAGGGCTATTTCAAAATATTCCAAATAGCGCAAGCCACCGTGAACTAATCTCGTTGACCAACTGGTTGTACCACCGCAGAAGTCAGCCTTCTCCAGTAAAATGGTTTTAAGACCTCGCAAAGCCGCATCTCGGACGACACCAGCACCATTAATGCCACCTCCAATGACAATTAAATCGTAGGTTTGGCTCTGGATGGTTTGAAAATCACGCATGATCCCGTTTGAGTAACATCTAATCTAACTTCCACAGTAGTCGCGACTATGCAAAATGAACAAATCAGGGAAGGGCGACAAGGACGTTAACTCAAAACGTCCCTGGAACTTCCCGATCAAACAGCCACTGCTTCCGGTTGCTTCGCTGTCTGAGGTTTGGTTTTCTCAAACATCTCAAACAAGTGATCTGCCCAGCACTGTATATCGTACTTAGTTACGATGTCATACATTTTTGCCATGCGTTCCTTTTGCTCTTCCGGAGACATAGCCAGCGCCTGATCAATCGATTCATCCATGCGATCGACGGAGTAGGGGTTGGTCAAAATGGCATCGGGTAGTTCCACGGCTGCACCGACGAACTCCGAGAGGACTAATACACCTTCTTTTTTCTCGTGGGTGATGATATATTCCTTCGCAACCAGATTTAAACCATCTCTCAAGGGAGTTGTCCAGCAGATATCTGCGGCTTTGTAGTAACAGAGTAAGTCCGGTAAAGGAATGGGTTGGGTAAATAGCATAATCGGTAGCCAGTTTAAGTTCCCGTACCGCCCGTTAATTTTTCCGGCTAACTGCTCAATCTGAGTTTGGGCAGTTTTATAGACGCGCATTCCAGACGCTGAAGCCACACAGGTGACCAGCATATTAATTTTGCCATGCAAGTCCGGACGACGCTCTAACAGGCGTCCATAGGCTTCTAGCTTTTCACGAGTGCCTTTGACGTAGTCTACTCGTCCGGCTGAGATAATTAACTTGCGATCGCCTAAGCTTTCCTTAATTTCCTCAAACCGTTTTTGAGTTTCTGGCTTATGCAGGATGGAGAGAATTTGTTGAGGATTAGCGCCGACAGGGAAGGGATCGAGGTTGACTAATTGATCTTTGTATCTTAGCTGGGTGGTCATTTCTGGCTCAGCCAAGGCGATTCCCGTCGGGGTGATATGCTTGGGTACGGGTTCTTTCTTGACGATTTCTACCGGGCGCAGGCTGCGAGCCACGTTGACGAAGTTCTCTGAATAGCGAGGAATATGGAAGCCAACGATATCGCAACAGAGTAAACTATCGGTAATTTCTTCCCGCCAAGGTAAGATATTGAAAATATCCGCAGCGGGGAAGGGAGTGTGATGGAAGAACGCAATCCGAGCATTCGGCTTTAGCTGCCGGATGTAGTAGGGTACTAACCATAGATTGTAGTCATGCACCCAAATTAGAGCATCATCTGCTGCTTCGTCACAGGCGGCTTCGGCAAATAGACGGTTAATCGTGTGAAAGTTTTCCCAATCTGATGTCTCGTAAGTGAAGTGATAGGGGAATGAATGCAGAATGGGCCAAAATGCTTCTTTTGAGGTGATGTGATAGAAATGCTTGACCTGATCGGCGGAGAGGGGAATCCGACGAACGTTGTAGTTCCCTTCACCTTCGACAACAATCCGCTCCTCAAAGTTAGCTTTCTGCTTAGCATTCACCTGTTTCCAAGCAATCCAGGTGCCTTGATTGACGCCGGCAAAGAAACTTTTTAGGGTTGGTACAATACCATTGGGGCTTTTCTTTGCCCGATAATGCACTTTGCCATTTTCCACAACCTCGTCATAAGGTTCGCGATGATAAAGGATAACGAGTGATGATTTCATGCAACTACCTCCAGGTGTTTACCATTAACAGTGGTACGATTCCCGATCCCAATGCAACTTGGATGAGAAAATAAATTTGATAGATTCGATGAATTTAGAGTTTTAGGCTGTCCACAGTGATGATTTTCACCTTTGACTTTTGGCTTACTCTAAGAGTATCTCGTTACTCAAAGGCTGGAAAACCCAGTCAGTATTCTCCTGACAGGAAGTAAAGATTGAACCCATTACCCGTTTTGCTTATATTACCAACCATGATGTTTTTGAAGGTTGCAATGGATAGGGTCTGGGTTTGTCCTATAGAGATGTTCAACAGGGGGAAAGTCTGAGCGCTACAGCATTGCAGATATTGGTTTAATCCAGGCTTTTGTTGATTGCAAGCCCCCAAAATCCGCTGATTTAGAGCGGTGACAACTATTTGAAACAGATTGGAAGTCATTATTCGATCGAAAAAACTCTCAACAGTCTAATTTTGATGACAAAACCGCCAATGTACAGATTAAACTGGCTGTGCCATCAAATCCTAGGGGAATTGTGTTCAACCTCGATTACTATTTGCCGTACTCAGTACTCTGTCCATACGACTAACGTCGTAGCAGGTTGGCGAGAGTTTACTTGAGCCAAAGCTAACAACAAAACTGGGATACCTCAGAATTCAACAAGAGTCTGACATCAAGTGGACAAGGATTCATCACTTACACTCTGGTTATGGATGATATCTGCCATCGGCAGGTTTCCTTATCGAGTAGCTATCTGTAGCTACTATACTACAAAAGTATAAAAAAGTGTAAATTTTAGTAAAATTTAGCAGAATACTTCGTCTCACGAATGACTTATGACAATCAAACTATTCCCGATCGCAACGCCACCACCGCCGCTTGTACCCGATCATCAACCGAGAGTTTGTTCATGATCCCGCGTACATGGGTTTTAACGGTATTGGCGCTCAGGTAAAGTTGAGCGGCAATTTCTGGGTTACTATAGCCTTCGACGATGAGTTTTAAGACTTCTAGCTCCCGTTGTGACAAATTGGAAACATTACCCTTGGGAGAAGGGGGAGACAAATGCTTGAGAACTTGACGACCAATTTGAGGGTCGAGGTAAGTCGCGCCTTCAGCCGCCGCTGCGATCGCCTGGAGTAATCGTTCTACACTTGATCCTTTGACACAGTAGGCATCAGCGCCGCTAGAGAGGGAGGCAATAATTTCGCGATCAGTGGTGTGAGAGGTTAAGATGACCACTCTCACCTCAGGGAGTTCCGCTTTAATTTGCTGAGTAGCAGCAATCCCATCTAAACGCGGTAAACCAATATCCATGACCACGATATCAGGTTTGAGTTGTTTGGTCATTTCCACGCCCATATAGCCATCTTCAGCTTGTCCCACCAGTTCAAGCTGGGGGTTAGTGGATAAGGATTGTTCTAAGCCAAGCTGCATCATGGGGTCATCTTCTACAATCACCACTCGCAGGGGTGGGGAATTTGTGGGGGAATTAGTCGGGGAGGGAAGTTCTGAGGACATGGTTTGTACCCAAGTAACGCAGCAGGCGCGATCGCACTTCCGTATTTTACAAACATTGTGTCCCCTAGATGGATAGCCGCATACAATTTAAGGTTTGTCGTTGGTGATGGGGAGGATGATGGCGAAGACAGCGCAACTACGAACTCCTATAGTCGGTGATGCGGATTTGGCTCTATTGGTTCTCATCGGGTACTGGGAGACGATACTGACGAGCAATGTAGTAGAAAAAGCGATAGTAATCAGCAAATTGTTCGCTCTCACAGCGTCCCTGCCAGTTGTAGCTTACATTGTCCTGTGTCAGGGTCAGTGTAATCACACTGATCTCAGGGTCAAGGTCTACCTGGAGTTTACCTGTTTCACCTTGTTCAGTGAGGAAATTCTGAGGTTGAGATGGATTGAGTGGTTTGGATGTACTCTCAGGTGATGGGGTTCCCAGTTCGGCAAATTCTGCCCATCCCCTAATCTCACAGTCGGGATTCTCAGGATCGCGAAAAGCTCGACCATCAAGATTGTCGGGTATGGGAAAGGGTATCCAATTACTGGGATAGAGGAACTCAAAGTTGAAGCGGGGGTTGCGGTAGGTGTTCCAGGTTTGTGGCAAATCCACGTTAGTACCCTGACAGCTTACGAGTAAGACAGCCAGTGGCGCGATTCGAGCAATGAACTTTGTGGTCATTTGTCATTCGTCCTTTGTCTGTCTCAAGTGGTGATTGGTGATTGGGAAAAATTCCTTCCTCCTTGTCTACCCCAGCTCGCCATAGTTCCACGCCTAGGAGTCTCTACAATTGCTCCCCCACACCTTAGATTTATCCGCCCAGTCTGGTATGAGAACTGGATAATGTAAAGAAATATTACAAAAATGCCGTCATGCTGGCTTGAGGTATTGACAGCCAGAAAAAATGGCGATAATCTGGCATACATACCCGGGTAAAACGATTGAAAATCATATGCAAGACAAGCAAAAAGTTACGTTGTATCTTCCACCAGGACTTCATCGCCAGCTCAAAATTAGAGCAGCCGTTGATTCAGACTCGATGTCGGCGATGGTCGAGAGAGCAATCGTATTCTATCTACGCCACCCGGAAGTGGTTGATGAGGTAGAAGCATCCTACGGAAACACTCATCGGGTATACAATTGCCCCGAATGTTCTAGCTCAGTGGTTATAAAAGATGGAGATATGGTTTCCCTGAACAATCAACCCAGCCTTCTGGATGATGAACTGCCTGTGGAGAAAGTGCGAGAAGAAGTTAACTCCCGTACCGATTCTCAGGGCGAAGAGGAACTCGTTCCTTGTTGATAGTGTTACAAAAACAGTACAAAAACAGCTAACTGCGAGAGTTCTATTAACAATGTTTGGGCAGTGGTTGTGCCGTCTCTAAGTAGGTCGATAGTCATGCAAGAAGAGATAAGTATTCTCATTCAAGCTCAATACCCTCTAATCTACCTGGTGACGTCAGAGGAAGAGCGGACAGAACGGGCAATAGCCATGATTGCTCAAAATAAAAATCAGCAACGGCGCGTATTTGTGTGGACTGTCACCCATGGGATTGTGGAGTATGGTCAATCACGCCACGTCACCCAACACAATACAGTCTCTCCAGAAGCTGCTATTCAATGGGTTATTCAGCAAAAAGAACCTGGTATCTATATATTTAAGGATCTACATCCGTTTATTGATTCTCCAGCAACAACCCGATGGCTGCGGGATGCTATAGCGAGCTTCAAAGCAGCTCAGAAGACGATTGTACTCATGTCTCCCATGCAGCAGGTGCCGATCGAGTTAGAGAAGGAAGTGGTGGTTCTCGACTACCCCTTACCTGATTTGACTGAACTCAACCAAGTGCTGTCTCAGCAATTGGAAAAAACAAAAGGGCGTCGCACCACTACGGAAACGCGGGAGAAACTCCTGAAAGCGGCATTAGGTCTGACGCGAGATGAAGCTGAGAAAGTGTATCGCAAAGCCCAAGTTAAAGCAGGGCGTCTCACGGAAGGGGAAGTTGATATTGTTCTTTCTGAGAAAAAACAGCTCATTCGTCGCAATGGTATTTTAGAGTATATTGAAGAGGATGAAACCATTGATGCCGTTGGTGGTTTAGAAGAGCTGAAGCGATGGCTGAAACAGCGATCAAACGCCTTCACCGAACGGGCAAGAGAGTATGGTTTACCCCAACCCAAAGGGATGCTGATTCTGGGAGTACCCGGATGCGGAAAATCTCTCATTGCCAAGACAACCTCTCGCCTTTGGGGACTACCGCTGTTGCGGTTAGATATGGGTCGGGTTTATGATGGTTCTATGGTTGGTCGCTCAGAAGCCAACTTGAGAAATGCCCTAAAAACAGCAGAATCGATTTCACCCGCCATCCTTTTCATTGATGAGCTTGACAAGTCTTTTGCGGGGAGCAGTGGCTCGGCTGACTCCGATGGTGGCACCTCTAGCCGCATCTTTGGCTCCTTCTTAACGTGGATGCAAGAGAAAACATCGCCTGTATTTGTCATGGCGACAGCGAACCGAGTAGAACGGCTACCGGGAGAGTTTCTCCGCAAAGGTCGATTTGACGAAATATTCTTTGTTGACTTACCGAATAAAGAAGAGCGTCAGCAAATATTTAAGATTCATCTGAGTAAGCGGCGTCGAGATATAGAGCGCTTTGATATCGAACAGTTGGCGACAATTTGTGATGGTTTTTCCGGTGCAGAAATTGAGCAAGCCCTCATCGCTGCAATGTACGAGGCATTTGCTCAAGACCGGGAATTCACCCAACTGGATATTATAGCGGCAATCAAAGCAACGCTACCGCTTTCTCGGACAATGACTGAGCAGGTCACAGCCCTGAGGGACTGGGCAAGACAGAGAGCGCGACCTGCTGCATCCTCCGTTGCTGAATATCAGCGAATGGAGTTCTAACAGGCTTTCTCCTGCTCCCAACAGGAGGAAAGGCTAGCAAATACTTGCTAGCAGTTTCGAAAGACGCCGCAATGTAACAGCGGCATACCCAAGAAAAAAGCTACGTTGTCGTTTGTTTTCTATCTCTACTGGAGGAAATCTAAAATGTCTCACTTTAGCACTCTGCGTACCAAGATCACCGATGCCGAAATCTTAAAGGCTTCTTTGAGCGATCTGGGTATTTCCGTGAAAACGGAAGCTGATGTGCGCGGCTACAATGGTCAACGGGTTCGTGCAGACCTCGTTGCTGTTCTCGAAGGCGAGTATGACCTCGGTTGGTCTCGCAATGGCGATGGTTCCTTTGACCTGATCGCTGACCTGTGGGGTGTTGCTAAAAAGCACAACCAAACCGAACTGATCAACTCGATCAACCAGAAGTACGCCGTTAACAAGACCTTAGCAGAGGTCAAACAACGTGGCTTACAAAATGCCAACGTTAAACTGGTGGTACAAAAATAGTCCATCTAGGCGTTCCCAAGCTTACGGGTTAACCAATTTATTTATTTGGGGTTGACCCGTTTTTTCAAAAGGTTTTAGAACAAATGTTCTAGTCTTTTCCATAATATAATAACGGCGGGAAAATCTCTCATCCAGGGAGTTGCTCCGCCGTATTTTTGTGTTTGCGATCGCGTTCCGAACTGCGGTAGCCTTTTATAGGTGAGGAGATGTACGCAGAGGATTGATAATCATGGTCAACTCAACAATGCGAGTATTAGCTCGTGTGGTAGCGCGTCCAGGAAAAGAAGAGAAACTCAAAGCACTGCTGTTAGAAATTGTTGAAGCGACGCGCAAGGAAGCAGGTTGTATCACTTACGAGTTATTACAAAGTCCGGCGATTCCCACGGAGTTTGCCTTTGTGGAAGAATGGGAAAGTGAGCAAGCTTGGAGGCTACATTTGGACTCGGCTCACATTCAGCAAGGGTTTTTAGAAGGCGAAGAGTTGTTCGCTTCACCGCCAGATATACGTCATTATGTATTGTTAGCTTAATCGTTCTGATTCGGGTAGGAAATGATTGATCAAGTTATACAGTAGAAAAAACTGGGTGATTAGGATACCAAATCTCTACTGTATATTGATTTACAAGAAAGCGTATGTTTGAAGATAATTTAAGCTCTTCTGAAAGGGCAAACTATACCAAACTCAACGAACTACTGGCAGCAGGGCGGTGGCAAGAAGCAGACGAGGAAACGTTTACAATTCTCCTGGAGATTACGGGTGCAGATAAACGCGGCTATTTAACTAATCAGGATATTCAGCAATTTCCTTGTCATGCACTTAGGCAGATTGATCAACTTTGGATCAAGTACAGCAGTGGTAAATTTGGTTTTAGTGTACAAAAGCGAATCTATGAGCAATCAGGAAAGGATTTAATGGCATTTGCTGATCGGATTGGATGGCGGGTATCTAATCGGTGGCAGAGTTACAATGAGCTGACGTTTAATCAGAATGCACCGATAGGACATCTCCCTGGGGGTGGAGTTGTGGGATGGTTAGCATGGGGAAATCTTCGTGATGATCTGTTGTATCGTGTTAGTGCGTGCAATATCTAGAACAAATATCACGCTCCCCTCTCCCCCCTTTCAAAGGGCAGGGCTAATTCATGTTCACGAGAGAAAATAATTAAGCGTGGAATTGTGATAATAATAGTCTCAATATTGGCTTCATTTTCTCCCCCAGCTCCCCCAGCTCCCCCCGCTCCTTAAATTTTCTTCGAGGACAATGAAGTCGCCCTACTTTCAAAGGGGGGCTAGGGGGGAGGGCTGTAGCTCATCCTATACCGCCGCTGCTTTCTTTGCTACCGACGCCTTAACTTGTGCCATAATTTCCTCCATCTGACTCACTAATTTCTTCGCCTCCTCTAGATTTTTATCGTGGGCGTGATCATTGAGTTGACATGCTAAATCTGACATTAATTCCACCGCCACAGACGCACTAGCACCTTTAAGTTGATGTGCTTTGTTTGCCAAAATTACCCAGTCTTGATCCGCTAACGCTTGCTGGGCTTGGGTGAGAAAGGTTGACCCATCATTAATAAATCCTTTTACTAATTCCAACTGGAACTCGGGGTCACCACCAGAAATCTCTGACAATGCACTCCAATCGACGGGATCTGTAGTCGTTTCCGCTCTATTTTGGCTGTCTATCGAATTAGTTTGTTTTGCCTTATTTTCCTTAACCACCAACGACCATCGCTGTAACATGACTTTCAGTTCTTTTACCATCACAGGTTTACTGAGATAGTCATCCATTCCCGCCGCGATACATTTATCTCTATCCCCTGGCATCGCATAAGCGGTCATGCCAATCACAATCGTATGACGGTCTGTACCTTCCCGTTGCCGTAATGTTTGCGTGGCTTGATAGCCATCCATCACCGGCATCTGACAATCCATTAACACGATGTCATAGTCATTCTGTGCCAATTTTTCCAGAGCTTTTTCACCATTTTCCGCAGAATCCCACTGATGACCGAGGAGGCGAACTTGGTGCTGGACTAATTTCAGGTTAACTGGTGTATCTTCCACTAACAAAAGAGTTAGTGGCATTTGTTGGTCAGTTTCCGTTTTCAATTTCGATGTCTTTGCTGCCAATGCAGCAACCTCTTGTTGAAAATCCCATCCTTTGCTGGGTAGTTCCTCCTTCAGCGAGGTGGTATTTAGGTCGATATGTCCTTTTAGCTGCTCAAGGAGTTTCTCTAACTCCCCAACTAATTTAGCGCTACTCTCCGCATTTTTGGTGATTGCCTGATGTCGCAGTTCCTCCGCCACATCGGGCATAGTTTGCACGGCGACTGAGGCGCTGGCACCTTTAAGTTGGTGGGCTTTATTGGCAACCATTACCCAGTCTTTATCGACTAATGCCTGTTTTGCCTGGTTAATAAAACTAGCGCCCTCTTTGATAAAGCCTTGGACTAACTCCAGTTGAAATGCCGGATCACCTTCAGAGATTTCCTTGAGACGCTTCCAGTCCACGACATCAGAGAGCAGACTACTCGTGGATTGAGCCGGATATGGACGTTCGGGTTTGGGTGAGACTCCTTTGACAACTGATGACCATCGCTCTAATACCGGTGCCAAGTTTTTCACCATGACGGGCTTACTTAGATAGTCATCCATTCCCGCTGCCAAACATTTTTCGCGATCGCCTTGCATGGCGTAAGCGGTCATGCCAATAATTATTGTATGACGGTCTGTGCCTTCTCGCTGGCGTAGTGTCTGGGTTGCCTGGTAGCCATCCATTACGGGCATCTGACAATCCATTAACACAATGTCGTAGTCATTTTGGGCGATTTTGTCAAGGGCTTCTTGACCATTTTCTGCCGACTCAGACTCATGTCCCAATAATTGCACCTGATGGCGCACCAGCTTCAGGTTAATTGGTGTATCTTCTACCAGGAGAATTTTTAGGCAAGTGGATTGGGGTGCTGGCTGAGAGGGGTCAGGGATAGCCGATTGGGTACTGAACAGGGTGGCTGGGATCTCAGACGCCAGGATTTTCTGTAATGATTCCAACAACTGAGATTCTTTCACCGGTTTAACTAAATAATCGGCAAACCCACTTTTGAGCAAAGGTTGGGCGGAATCCCCGGCGTGCATCGAAGTCATTAGGACTAACTTGGTTTTTGCCCAATCCGGTTCTGCGAGAATCAACCGTCCTAGGGTAGATCCATCAATTTTGGGCATTTTCATATCCAGTAGCGCTACATCGTAGGGTTTACCCGCTTCGGCAGACGCTTGCATGGCGTTGAGGGCAATAATACCATTATCGGCTTCATCTACCTCCATGCCTCTGGCTTCTAACTGATACTTGACAATTTGGCGATTAATTGGGCGATCATCGACGATTAATACCCGTTTCCCTTGCAGAGATTCGGGGGAAATGGGTAAATTACTAAAGATGCGATCGCTCTCATTCTCCTGGGTACCCGCCGCCACTGTACCAAAGGTAATTGTGAACCAAAACGTCGAACCCACACCGAGTTGACTCTCGACGCCAATCTCACCCCCCATCATTTCTACCAGTTGCTTACAGATGGCTAACCCTAAACCCGTTCCCCCATATTTGCGGGTGGTGGAGGAATCGACTTGGGAGAAGGCTTGGAAGAGTTTCCGTTTATCCTCTGGGTGAATCCCAATTCCCGTATCCCGCACCGCAAATCGCAGTTGAATTTTGTCCTGTTCCGCCAATTCCTGATGAACCGACACCCGAATCACGACTTCGCCAGACTCGGTAAATTTAATCGAATTACTCACTAAATTGGTGCAAATTTGGCGCAAGCGACCAACATCTCCCATCAGTCGTCGGGGTACATCGGTATCCACTAACAACGCTAATTCTAAATCCTTGGCTTCGGCTTGGGGAGAACACAAATCTAAGACATCTTCCAAAGACCGATTAATATTCAATTCATCGACATCGAGGCGCATTTCTCCAGCTTCGAGTTTGGAGAAGTCGAGAATATCATTAATCACGCCCAGTAAATGTTCACCACTTACTTGCAAGGTTTTAACGAAATCCAGTTGGCGGGGATTAAGATCTGTGGTTAAGAGTAATTCACTCATTCCCAGCACTCCATTCATCGGTGTGCGGATTTCATGGCTCATATTTGCCAAGAATTGAGCTTTTGCCCGGGCGGCTTCGACTGCTGCTTCCCGCGCTTCTACCAGTTTATTTTCATACTCTTTTCTTTCTGTAACATCCCGATTAACCCCGATTGCGGCAATTGGCTTACCCAGTTCATCCCGCAATGGCACAACCACGGTTTCGCAAACCCCTTTATTGCCATCTTTACGGATAAATTCAATCTCCTGTGTCCAGCGTCCTTCACGGAGTAAACTATCCAGCATCTGTTGAGTTAAAGCGGTGGCTGCATCAGGTTGGTAAATAATACCACAGGATTGACCTAACACTTCTGTTTTTTCATAGCCAAAAATTCGTTCCGCCGCCGGGTTCCAGTCTAGGATATGACCGTTTAAATCTGTGACAATAACGCCATCATAAATCGTTTCAAACATTAACGCTTGGCGGCGCAGTGCCTCATCTGCCCGTTTGCGAGCAGAAATGTCTTGGACTAAACAAACGATTCCCTGAATTTTGTGGACTGAATTTTTCATCACCGAGGCGGTAACCGATACGGGAACGGGGTCACCTTTTTTCGTAAAAAAGGTGGTTTCGTAGCGACCTAGAAACCCACTTTGTTGAGAGTCATTGGCTTGTAAATGAGCTAAAAAGTTATCTTCTTTAAAGAAATGATCTAAGGGCTGATCCCGCAGTTCTTTCGGGGAATAACCGGATAAGAATAATGTGGCTTCATTAAAACTCTCTACTCTAATATTTTTATTCAGCACAATGAGTGCATCACTCAAAGAACTGATAATATTATCTAGATATGATTTAGAAACTGTGGTTTCTTGAAGCTGTTTACTCATCTGATTAAAGGCATCAGCCAAGACACTCAGCTCGTCCTTGGTGTGCACCTCAACATAGGTATCGAAGTCCCCTTCGCCAATTTTCGAGGCGGCTTCTTTGAGCTTAACAATCGGCTTGGTGACGCGATCAGCTAAAACGATACCGAAAATAATCGATACGGCAACAACTCCAGTAATCGCCGTGAGATTAATAATCAGCGAGTAGGTTGAACTTCGATTCGCTGTTTTATTTTCTTCTTCTAGAGTATTAGTATGAAAGGTAATCGCTTGATCAACAACGGCTAAAAATTGGTCTTCAGCATTCTCCAAAGCTTGTCGTTTCGCCAAGATATCAGCCCGTTGGAAGTTGGCGTCATCTAAGGCTAAAATTTCCTGGCTGATTTTTGCCAAGAGTAGCTTACTGACTTTCAATTCCCGATAAAAACTTTGAGCTTGAGCCGTATTGGAAAAGGAGTTGAATTCGGCTAAATACTGATCTAGAGCCGCAACGGATTGTTGAAAGTCAATTTTGGCTTGTTTTTCAGGTTCCTCGTCTTGAGATGTTGGCGATGTTTCGGTAGATTTTCCTTCGATTACAGCATAACTATAGGCTTTATTGGTTAACCGTAAGGATGCTGCCTTAATCTGGTTTAATGCCACCAGTTGACGGGTTGTACCCTCGGTAATCTGATTAAATTTATCATCAACATTTTTCTTCGTTTGAATTGTAATAATTCCTAAAACAGCGACCAGCGATGCCACCCCGAGAAAGCCTGAGATAAATTTTGTTTTCAGTTTCATGTCTGTCTCCCGTCACTCTTTTGTCCTTCGGAGATTTATCAGAACATTCCGGATGATCAGGTGGCATAGTCTGACAAAACTTTTGCAGAAAATTAATGTCACCCTAATGGGATGTCCTCTTACACTGTAGCCGACACAGATGGAGATGAAAATAGGAAATTGTTTGAATAAAAATTAAGTAAAGGATGGGTGAATTTTTATTTTTACCGATTAAAATTATTGTCTTTTGATCGGGGCGGATTTAGGCGAGAAGATTAGGGGAGTTCGTCATTTGTCTATCATTCGTCATTCGTTATACTCAAGGGAGCGAGAAGCAAGCTACTTCCTTTGTAAGAGTTTGAGGGGGGTTTACATAAGTTAATGGAGTTGGGTTGATTTTCACCAACCTACTGATGTCAAAATAAATTATCTCCAAAGCAGGCTTGGGGAAAAGAATCCTATTTAAGGGGTTGACAAAGAGCGGAGTTTGATTTTATGATTACTTCATAATGGGAAAATGTGCCGACATATAGGGTATGATGTCAGATTATTATTCCAGCAGTAATCAAGGTAACTATCCTAAGTAAGAGCGAAAGTCCTGTAGGGGTTAAAGCTAGTCTCAAGCAACTAAAGAGGCGGATGCGATCGCGCCTTAATTGAAAGGATTCAGATAACGTAGAATTGAGGCGAAAACCCACTAAATTATCTCAGGCTTGGGGAAAAGAATCCTATTTGAGGGATTGACAAAGATAGTGGTTTAATTTTATGATTACTTCATAATGGGAAAATG
>NZ_JBKHUP010000035.1:0-66829 GCF_046565525.1 Coleofasciculus sp.
AACCTCAATAGTTTCAGTGGCTTCCCACCAAGTCGAGGGGTCATTCAGCTTAAATTTTTGACCATGTTTTCGCGGTCATTGACGCCGAAAAAACGGGCTTAATGAAAAATCAGCTAAACTGTAGGCATGTCGAGTTGTGAGTACCGCGTCCATCAACTCAAATGTTGCATCCTTAGCCAAGTTGATTAGTTCATAGACCTCTTGGCGAAATAATGCAAGTCGTTTATAGTTCATGATAGGGGAGACGTGAGGAATTTTGGTTAATTCTCATTATCTCCCCATTTCAACCCTAAGTATACCCCAAATTACTCCCCGTTACGAATGGGTCAAAGGCTTTTTCTACACTCAGGTAAACTTAAAAGCCAGATTCTCAATAATTGTTAATTAATGAAAATAGCGAACCGAGAAATTAGGCTGTGGGAAGGTGGTATGTCCGACTACTTAGCTGGGTTAATTTGTCTTAGTCTAAACTCCAGTTGGTAGATACCAAAATTAAGCGGCTAAACCCGCCCCGACAATGGCAAATGATAAAACTTTAAATAGCAACCTTTCTCAAACAGTTTGATGACATTGATTAACCGGAATGGTACTGACTGGTATGTTGGTGGGCGATGCCCACCCTACGGTATATCAATGGTTTCGGCGATATAAAAATGTACGCTTTTCAATTCCATTCGGATTAACCGTAGGGGCGCACCGACGTGCGCCCTAAACCTAAACTGACGTGCGCCCTAAACTGACTTGCGCCCTTTGTTTACACTCCTGAAGCGTTTGTTGTGGCGATGCAAAGTTTATGGCGAAGACAGCGCAACTACAAACCCCTAAGTAGCTTCTAACACGCCAGATTCGTTACAGTGTCTCTTAAGACAACCAAACCAATTGAACCTGTAAACTACGATGGTAACAGCAACAACTTCTTCAGTATCTCAAGCACTACCCCCCTTAATTCCCCGCGAAACCCTATTCGGGAACCCCGATCGCACCCGCCCTCAGCTATCCCCCGATGGGAAGTATTTGGCTTATGTCGCCCCGGATGAGAAGAATGTGTTGCAAGTCTGGTTGCGAACCGTGGGAAAAGATGATGATCAGCAGCTAACGGCGGATCAAAAGCGGGGGATTCGCCTTTATGTCTGGACATATAATCCTAACCAGCTTATTTATCTGCAAGATTCAGACGGCGACGAAAACTTTCACCTCTACTTGGTGAATGTCCAATCTAAGTTAGTGCGTGATTTAACCCCCTTCCAAGGCGTGAAAGCCCAACCCATTGACCTTGATCCAGAATTTCCCGATCAAATCTTGGTGGGAATGAATCTCAACGATCGCCAAAAATTTGATGTGTATCGGGTTAATCTAAATAATGGGGCAGTGGAATTTGATACCGATAACCCCGGTAATATCGTCAGTTGGGTAGCTGATGCTCAATTCCAGATTCGGGGCGCGATCGCAGCTACTCCAGATGGCGGTTCCGATCTTTTATTTCGTGAGACTTCCGATAAATCCTGGGAACAACTACGCCACTGGGGACCCGATGATGAAGGATCTGCCGTAACCTTTTCTCAGGATGGCAAAACCCTGTATATTACTGGATCACACGATGCTAATGCCCAACGGTTAATTGCTTTAGATTTAGCCTCCCGCCAAGAAACGGTAATGGCGGCTGATGAACAGTATGATATCGGCGGTGTGGTTATCCATCCGACTCAGCGCCGAATTCAGGCAGTGTCATTCTACAAGGATAAAGTGGAATGGCAAGTCCTCGATGAAAGTATTGCCGATGATTTTAACGCGATCGCGCAAATCCGAGAGGGTGAATTTGCTATCACCAATCGCACCTTAGCTGATGATACTTGGTTAATTGGCTACGCCACGGATAATGGTCCGGTTTATTACTATGTGTATAACCGTGACTCTAAATCTCACACCTTGCTGTTTAGCAATCAACCTGAACTAGAAACGTTGCAACTCGCCTCAATGGAACCCATTTCCTACCAAGCGCGAGATGGCTTAACTATTCACGGATATCTCACCACACCCGTTGGCGTGGAGGCGAAAAATTTACCCACTGTACTTTTGGTTCACGGTGGACCTTGGGCGCGAGATACTTGGGGCTATAGTCCAACGGTACAATGGTTGGCAAATCGGGGTTATGCGGTGCTGCAAGTCAATTTCCGAGGATCTACAGGCTATGGGAAAGCGTTCCTAAATGCCGGGAATCGAGAATGGGCGGCAAAAATGCATGATGATTTAATTGATGCCGTTAATTGGATTGTAGACCAAGGGATTGCTGATCAGAATAAGGTGGCAATTATGGGCGGATCTTATGGTGGATATGCCACATTAGTGGGATTAGCCTATACCCCAGAAGTATTTGCAGCAGGGGTGGATATTGTGGGTCCGAGTAACTTGGTTACTTTAATGCAAAGTATTCCCCCCTACTGGGCACCCATGAAAGCCATGTTTGCCCATCGCTTGGGGGATTTGGAGACTGAGGAGGAGTTTCTTAAGGCGCGATCGCCTTTGTTTTTTATTGACCGGATTCAGAAACCATTACTGATTGGTCAAGGGGCGAATGATCCACGGGTGAAACAAGCCGAAAGTGAACAAATTGTCGAAGCGATGCGAAAGGCAAATAAACCGGTTGAATACGCCCTTTACACGGACGAAGGACATGGATTTGCTCGTCCAGAGAATCGGCTTCACTTTTTCGCGATCGCAGAAGAGTTTCTCAGTAAATATTTAGAGGGACGGTTTGAACCGATTGGCGAAATTAAGGGTCATTCGGGGGTTGTTAGTTAAATCTAAAGGTAGGGGCGCAAGCCTTGCGCCCTTTTCGGTTAAATCGGTTATGGAATGATGTTTTTTTAACGCAGAGGAACGCAGAGGTTTACGCAGAGGAACGCAGAGGGATTGGGCGGATTGGAATGAAGATTTTATAAAATTGGAGGAATAACTGGCAAGGATGGTCGTAGTCACAGTATTTATTGAATACTCCATTTAATAACAGACGTAGCATGGCATGTCTCTATAAAATCAGATGCAGGATTCTCGTAATTACTATCAAATTCTGGGCGTTTCTTCCACCGCAACCCTAGAGGAGATCAAAAAAGCTTATCGTCGTCTCGTTCGTCGATACCATCCAGACTTGCATCCTGATAATCCAGACGCCACAGATAGATTTAAAGTAATTTGTGAGGCGTATCAGGTGCTTTCGGATGGGGTACAGCGGCGTCAGTATGACGAAGAGATTCAACCTCAGCCAAATCAGCCTAAAACTGAGTCAATGACGGCTCAAGATTTCTATGTGCGTGCGGTTAGTAAGGCGTTGGCTAAAAATTATCAGGGGGCGGTTGAAGATTGTAATCAAGCGATTTCCTTAAATCCTCGCTTTGTGGAAGCTTACGTGGAACGGGGCGCAGGGTGTTATAAACTGGGTAATGCTAGGGAAACGCTGCAAGATTGTAATCAAGCATTAAGGATTAATCCTCAGTTTGCCCCAGCTTATTACTACCAGGGGAGAGCGCGTTATCGACTGGGATATACTCAAGCGGCGATTGATGCTTATACTCAAGCGATCGCCTATAGTCCAAATCATGCTAAAGCTTATTATCAGCGAGGTTTAGCCCATAAAGATTTAAAAGAATTTGCAGGCGCGATCGCGGATTTGAAACAAGCGGCACAATTATTAGGTGAACAAGGGGATAAAACGGGATATCAGTTAGTTCAAGAAACGTTGCGAACGCTGAAGCAAACATCAGGAAAACGGGGAGTTTTCACTAAACGAAATCCCCTCGGTTATCTAATGGGGCTACTGAGGGACACGTTTTTTACAATCCGATCTTTTTTACTCAATCCCATGGGGGGACTATTGCCCAGTTTTGCCCGTCTCGATTCGCAACGAGCCATGGTGGTAGGATTACTATTGGCGGTGATTTTTGATGCTTGTTTTGTCTGGGGTATTTATACGGGTTGGCGTGATATGGTTTCCGTCTCCCTGGTTCCCTTAATCGGCGTGGGGATGATCCCGTTTATCATCCTAGCGGCGATGAGTGCGATCGCTCGGTTAATTCGGCGCCATCCCGGTAGTTTGGCGGGGGATAGTTTCCTAGCTGGGGCGACACTAACACCATTAAGTATTTTAGCGATCGCCAATGGTATTTCCTCTTATATGCCTAGTCAACTCATGGTGATTATTACCGTATTCACAGCCTGCTACACGGTTCTGACGCTTTATAGTGGTTGCACGCAAATCGCGAATTTATCGGAAAAGACAGCCGCGCTAGTTGTTCCGGTGATGGTTCTAGTCAGTGGCTGGATTTCCTATTGGGCGTTTACGGCGATGCTGGGAATGGCGTCTTTTTGAGGATGGGATCAGGAAAGTTTCTGTCAATTTACAGTCTACCTCAGTAAAACGGGACATCTGGGAAACTCTTTCAGGAAAGGGTTTCATCGGATTTCAGTTTGGGTTATATGAAAAGATGATGAAGCCAACTTGATCCGCTTGCTTTGCTTAGCTGATAACTCTACGCTAGAAAACAGAACAGTTATGAGTATTATGAACAAAACGTTATTGGCAAGTTTAAGTTTGGTCTTCGGCGTAATAGTTGTTCCTGACAATGCACAAGCCGTTACCTTGTATGGGGAAGATTTCTCAGGTCAAAACGGTAAAGGCGCAACAGGCGGAGCGGCTACAGACGTAGTAGGCGTGGATTGGTCAATTGAGTTAAACGATGCGGCTCTGTTTGACTCAAATGATTACTTCCGAGTAGAGGCTGAAGCCTTCACTGCTCGTGATACAAATGCAGGTTGTCCTAATGTAAACTGTACCTCTGGGGGCAATCCTGATCCCTTATTTCCAGCGTGGCTCAGTCCAGAACTCGGCATTTCTGGATTTACTAACCTGGCTTTATCATTGGATGCTTTCGCTAGTAATACCAGTTTTGAACACGAGGAAAACAGCCCGATTGGTGAAAAAGATTACTTTATCATTTCATATTTATTGGATGATGTCGAGTTTCTAGCGGCTGAATTAATTACCCAGTCTGGAGCTTTCACGAATCAAACCGTGAATGAATTGATCGGTAATGGCAGTACATTACAGGTGAAAGTGCAGCTTAACACTACGGCATCAACAGAACTGCTGTCATTTGATAACATCTTAGTCACAGGAGATCAAGTTAATCCCTCTCAGTCTGTCCCTGAACCTACTTCTATCATCGGCTTAATCGCACTTGCAGGTATCGGTATGGCTTCCCGCAAGGCTACAAAATCAAACAAAATCTAACCAAACTAATCCCTAGAGCATTGTTTGGTGTAACAACAATTAGTGGTGGGAAAAAGTAGAGATGTTTCAGCAGAACGTTTGTCAATTGTAGGGGCGGGTTTAGGAACTACACTCAGCTATTGCGGAAATAACTGAACAACAAAACCCGCCCTTATTCAAGGTTAGTGGATCAGCACATCTTACCAATTCTCGTTTCCAGCATCCATCCTGGAAATGTCCTCTTGGCGGCTGACGCGACTACGGGAGGCAGAGCCTCCGCCGTAGCATTCCCAGGCTGAGCCTGGGAACGAGGCTATCAGCAAGCTCAACTTAAAGCGAACTGGAATCGAGACTCTGGGCTTCACCTTGAGTCTGTGGTAGATGTAAACCACATTCTTGCTTAATTCCCCGGAAGCGGGTATCGCGTTCGTGCTGATCTTCCGCAGTTACTGGGCGGCTAGAGTGCCAATCACCGACAGTCGCATAGCCAAGTTCCCGCAAGGGGTGATAGGGAAGATTGTGTTCCGTGATGTAGTCATGGACATCTTGGCTACTCCAGTGAAGAATGGGTAATACTTTGTACATCCCAGACTGGATATTTATTGGACGCAATGTCTGACGGTGATGTGTCTGTTGAGCCCGCAATCCGGCTAGCCATGCTGTTGCGTTTAACTCTTGTAATGCTCGCTGCATGGGTTCGACTTTACGTATATAGTCATACTGATTCAGCGCTTCGGGATCATCTTTTGTCCAGAGTCTGCCATAGAGGGCTTCCATACGGGCTGGACTAATGGGCGATTGATATACCTGTAGGTTGAGATTTAATTGTTCAGTTAGCTGTTGAGCAAATCTATAAGTTTTGGGGGGGAGATATCCTGTATCAACCCAAATCACGGGAATGTCAGGCACGATGCGAGTGACTAGGTGCAGCATCAGCGCTGACTGGATGCCGAAGCTAGTACTCATCACCAAACCATCGCCAAAGGTTTCGGCTGCCCATTTAACCATTGAGGTGGCATCGGCATCAATGAGTTGTCCATTGACCCGCTCTATATCCAGTTGAGTTTTCTGTGCGATCGCACTTACCATGTCCCTAAACTCCCAGTCTTCCTGCCAGTCCTGTCTTTTTTTCCAGTTCCGTGATTTAATTGTACCGAGTTAATCTACGGTAAATTGGTGGGTTTACTGTACTTTTACACCACATTGAACTTTACCACGCCTAATTGTCTACGGCAATGTAATTAGATACAATTCAGTGACTCTAAAATTAAGTTTTGTATCTTTGAGGGAGAGCGATCAGATTCAGTGTTTTCTCAAAAGTGACGCCACCAATATTGTTCTAGCTGATAGGCTTGGCGCAGGTGTTGTAGGGCGGCTGTTGATAGCAACCCTTTAACAAGGGCAACAAATTGTCCCCACGCGAGCAATTGCGACTCACTTTTGGCTCGGTTGAACTGATATCTATAGAATATTGTCCAAAATTCAGGGGCAATTCGGGATTTCCAGCGCTTGCGCCAGCGAACCATGTCTTGAGGCGTGGGGGGTTCGGCTTCTAGGATTGGCGGGAAGTCGGCGTAGCTAACAAATCGGCTCAAACCTTTGCCGTGAACATAAACGATATGCTGCCAGCATTCGATACGATAAATCTCGTCGGGAGAGAGGTTAAACAGCAAGGCAACTGTCTCTGCGGTGACGAATCGTGCCAGGGGGTGATGGGTGGAGGATTTGTAATTTAGTTTTGACGCTCCAAAGATGGGCGTTTTTGTGGTATGTGTTGATAACATAGTAAGTACTTCCCATTTAATGGGACATTGAGGCGATCGCTCTTGCGTTTGTCAGACTCGGAGAGCGATCGCTTTTACCTGAAGACTCTCCAATTAAACGATAGAATGTTATCTTTTGTCAAGAGTGTATGGGCTTAGTCAGGTTGCGAATTCGAGAGTTTGCACAAGAAAAAGGATGGACTATAAAAGAAGTCTCTGATCGCTCTGGGTTAGTCTACAGCACAGTCAGACACTATGCCCGCTCACCGGGACTGGCAATGATAGACTATACGGCTATTCACAAGTTGGCTCGAACCTTTGATGTGATGGTAGAGGATTTGGTTGAGATTTTAGAGGAGTAGTATATCATAGATAAGTCTTTATTATTCAGCCATTTTACGTCTTACCCAACTCCGAAATGCTCTAACCAATTCCAAATAATCTTTTGTTTGAGCTTGTTGTAAAAAATCAGCAATTTCTGGAATAGGTAAATTGGGGAAAAATTGACTGGTTTTGGTGGTAATATAAGTGCTATTTTGCAGGGTTTGAATGACCAGAGCTACCCCGTTATAAATCCAAACCTCTGCTACACCTAAATCGGCATAAACCTGAAGACGATTTTGGGAACTGCTCGTAACATCAATTTCAATCACCAAATCGGGGGCTGGATCTTTAGTTAGGTCAAGCCGTTTCTTGCCTCGAACAGCACCAATTTGATGAATGTAGAAACATTCATCTGGCTCTGCACCACTCAGTTCAGGACGTTTGAGGGTTGTTGAGCCAAGGGGATAAATCGGGAGGTTTGTCTCTTCAGCTAGAGTTTCTACGAAGCGCCCCATAACCGTTTTACTTAATTCGTGTTCTGGAGAAGGAGCCATGATTTCTAGACTGCCACGATTATAGGTGAGGCGGAGGCGGCGATCGCACAATTCCTCTAGCAGCGTTTCATAAGTCTGCCAGCTAATCCCCGACAGGTGAATAATTTCATCCGGTGGCGCAAGCAATGTTGCCGTCATAGGTTTTCCGAAAATCCACTGCCTTTATTGTAACGATTTGTGTCACCCTAACTGTATTGGAAAAACAGTAACACTAAGATATGCTGAAACTAGCACAATCTCCACCTAACTCAAACTTATACCAAATAGAACAGAAAGCACCAACTTCAGATCGCTAGGAATGGCGTATGTGTTGATATCTTTGTGAACTATTTTTTCTTGACGCTGAAAAATACCAAATTTCCAGGTATCCCCTGTTGTTACAGTGCCGTAGAGCATAGGAACTGTTGAATCAGTCCATTGATCGAGAGCAATCAATTCTACCGCCAACTGAGTAAAACCTCTTGCTAAATCGGCATTTTTCGCTTCAACGACTAATAAATTTTGTTCAGTAGGAATGAAATAATCAAAACTGCCTTTGAGCCAATTGTTCACTCGCACAGGATATTCAATTTTGAGTGGTACTTGAATGAACTTACAAATCGTCTTGAGAATCGGAAAGATCATTGCTTTACGTCTAGCCATCTCGGAAACAGGATCTACCAAAGTGAGATTTTCTTGCAGTTCTGTTCTTAGTGGTTGTAGATCGATTGGTAACTGCTGTGGAAGTTGGAGCGAGCTATTTTTGAGGGTAACACCGAATTCAGCTAGGATATCGGCGCTATCGTAGGCTAATTGGGCATATTTACTGAAGGTATAGCTCTCGGATGGGTCAAGAATCCTGGCTTTGCTCATAATGATGGCTGCTCGCCAACGCTCAATAAATGGTGTTAACAATAATAGCAGTCCTCAAACAACATCTCCTTTTTTGACAGACATTATATGGGTTCCCCATCTCCCTTGATTATACAAATCGGGTTCATCGTACAGGAAGTTAAAGGAGCCACCCTTTTGAGCCATTTGAATTAAGTCACCCGTTGAAGGACTTGAGGATTCAAAAAACAGCTTTTCCTCAAGTAAATTACGCTCCTCTTTCGAGATAGATAGGATAACTTGGATTAGAGAATCAACGAGTTTAGTGTTCATATTCAATGGTCTTTTTATCCTGGATAATTGCATCAATATTATTCTGTACCTGTTCAAGTTCCTGACGCTTCTGGTAGATCCATGCTTTTTCAGCTTCACAGGATCGAAGTATTTCTTTGTATTCTTTATCTTGGTTATCTAAGTCTGCTTGCACACTATCGATTGCTTGAGTCATAATTTCTTTGACTCCTTCAATTCGGGTTTCAAAAGTTATGGTAACAGTTTCATGAAGTTTATTAAAAATTGTAGATTGAATTTTATGAAATTGCTCTAAACCTTTTTGAATTACTTCTTCTCTTATCTGATTCCGGATAGAATCATCACTTCCAAAAAGAAGCCCAACAAAAAACAGAGTACCTATCCAGGGTAAAAAATCGCCATACCCTTCTTTTTTATCCACCTTAAATTTAAATTCGTAAGGAAGTTGCTGAAGAAATACCTTTTCAGGGTTAATACTAGATAGTTTTGAATTGCCTAATGATTTTAATACATTTAATATTCGAGCATCTAAACTTTTAAGATTAAAATCTATGCTATTTTTGTTTTGCTGACCCCACTCAATAATTGCATTTATTAAATTATCTTTAAATTTGTCAGTATAGTCTTCAACTACTTCCTCTTGCTTCCAAACTACGTCACCGTCAGATTCCCATTTCTTAGACTTTTCCTTTAAATCATCAAATAAGGATAAACGAATCCATTTATTCCAAGAACTCTTTAGCTGATTTATTAAAGGTACTTCTAGCTCGGTTATCCATTTTTTTATCAAAATCTCAAGTCTGACGCTTTGTCCGCTCAACTCACCAATTTGCTCGATTAAAGCTTGTTTTTTTGTCTCAGCCTCTTTTATCTCTTGATTTAAGCTTACTTCATATTCTTCCCAAAAAAACAACCCATTTTGAATCATTTTCCCCAGCTTAACTACAGCTTTATTTAGCTCAGTATTACCACGTTCAGTAGTTAAAAAAATTTCAAGGGATTTAGTAAATTCCTCAAAGCTATCAATATAGTCATTCTGATTATTGTTACACTTAGCTTCTAGTGCTGCTTTCGCTGAGATGAAATGAATGCGGTTTTGCCCAGCCAACACGGGATATTCACCATAAGCAAATTCTTCTACCGAATCCTTTACATCCTGCCGATCCTCATCAGAATCCAGTTCATCCATTTTGTTGACTACTATAAATAAATTCCTAGCAGGCTCTTGCTTGCTACCTCCAGAAAGTTGCTCCTTTAACTCATCGATTAATTGGCGTTCTGTCTCAGACAAGAGAGCTGAGGCAAACGTCAGAAAAATTACTGCATCAGTGTTTTTCAGTAATTTTTGAGTAATGGCTGCACGCTCTGGGTGTTCGTTTAAGCCTGGAGAATCGACAATTTCCACACCATTTTGGCAGAACTCTAAATTGGGATGTTCAAAGATTATTTCTTCGATCTGAGAACGAGCTAGTTCATCGCTTCGATGTTTACGTGCTGCTTCTTTTGAAAGAGTCGCTAAACTTTGATACTCTTCAAAAGATACTTCTTTCTTTTGTCCATTTTTATAATGGCATACAATTCGCTTCTTCGAGCCATGTTTCAATACGGTAATTGCTCCACTACAAGCAATTGCCCGAACAGGTTGTATTTGTTCACCCACTAAAGCATTGATTAGAGTTGATTTTCCTCGACTGAACTCTCCGACTATTGATAATCGGAATTGCTGAGATTGTAATTTTTGCCGTAATTGAAATATCTCTGATCGCAGAGGATAAAAATTATGATTTCGTTGATGACAATCCTTGAATATCTCATCCAATTGGCTGCAAATATCATCAGATAATTTTTCCTTGTATTTTTGGAAATCAGAAAATGAGAGAATGCTATATTGTGGTTTACTCTGTGGCAAGATCATGATTATTTTCTAAATTTTTCAAACTGATAGAGGGAATTGCATCGATATCTTTCTGTAGCTGCTCAAGTTCCTGACGTTTCTGGGCAATCCAAGCTTTTTCAGCCTCACGTTGTTCTGGTGTCTCCTGTTTATATCTCTCTTGTCGCTCTAAAAAGTCGTCATAGACTGAGATAGCTTCTGTAACAGCTTGAGTCGCTAATTTAACCCTATCATCAAAAATTGCAGTAACTAGATCATTGACTATTGAAATACTTTCATTTTTGAACTTAATAACCTCTTCCCAAGAAATATCACCCCAACCCTTATTTACCAAAGCATCTAAAGCAGGCTTAATAGAAGTTTTAAAATTTTTTGTATTGTTAGGCAAATGCGCTGTCGGATTACTGAATTTAACTTTAGTCTTTTCAAGATTAAAGTTAAATTGTGTACTCAAATTTATTTGTTTTTGTTGTTTTATAAGATTTATACATCGCTGAATCAATTCTACGTTAATAGTATCAAATTCTTCGTAAATTGGAAGTATTTTTTCCTTGATTAGAGACTCAATATGGTGATTGTATTGGTCAACTTCTTGTTTTATATCCTTAATAAAATAATCTTTATCTCCCCAACCAATTGATTTTTTCTGCTTCTCTTTAGCGTCTATAAACCATTTTTTTCTCAAGCGTTCAATTCGTTCTTCCCAAGATTTTTTAGCTTGCTCTGCCACCTGTAACTTGCGCTGCTCTCCTAGACGACGGATTCTGATGTCACGCCCACTACACTCCCCAAGCTGTTCCAAAATTTCCTGCTTTGCCACCTCAATAATTTTTGGCTTGGTATTCCAAACAGTCTCAGCTTGATCCAGCTCATTTAAACAGACTTGAATGGATTCCTTGATTTTAGTAGCAGATTGTTGCAGTTCCAGGGAATAACTGTTAACTGTCTGGTTGCCGAGGGACGGGGGTATAGCAGGTAACTCGGTTAGGATATAGCTAGCAGCATTAACAAATAAGGGGTCAATTGATTGAAAGCTAGCTGGGTTGAGGAAAGAGTGAAATTGTTGTAAGGCTTCTAGATTAATATTTTCTTGTCCACTGAATCCAGCTTCAAGAACGGCTAAATATTTAGAATTAACCCCTAGCTGGTTGGTGAGAGATTGCAAGTAGCTTGTTTCACGAGAGTTTATACCTCTAGTATTGGCTAACATTTTATAGCCAAAGCTAATGACTAATAGCTTTTCTGCTTCTGAAAGCGGGATTGTCAGTGTCGTCAATTGATCTAATTTTTTATAAACCTGATGCTGTTTAACTCCCTTGAGTAGGAGTTGTGCCAATTTACGCAGTTTGCTTTCTGAAGGAGTTAAATTGTCAAGGATCGCCTGTAGCTGTTGCTTCTCTTCATCAGTAACTGTACCATCGGCAAACATCACTCCCAGCAGAACCGTTACCAAAGCTGCCAAGAAGATTACGGGAGGAGTGAGTTGCCGTTGACTGAGCTTTTGCCCAGTAATCCGCGACAATAGAGCAACCGCCTCCGGACTAACTAGCGCTGTATCCATAATCTTTGTGAGCGAATCGGCTTAACTCTAGTATTGCCTAGTTTTCTCTCCAAGTGTTTAAAGTTTCGATAAACATAGTGATTTTTCTTAATACGACAGGTTAAGCTCTAAGAAAAGAACTTCCACTCAGGCAAAACAATGCTGTTTCAATTTCCCCCGGTAATTCAGGCTGGTCTTGCTGCTGGCAAGTACGCCCAAGTCTTTACATCCGCAGGAGTACCCATAGGTTTAGCTAGAGATGCAGCAACAGGTCAGTTTGTTGGTCATGCAGTCAGTCTCCTGAATAATAGTGGTGCTGCGTTGAATCCGCTAGTTGCTGTTCCCCAGATGGCAATGAGTGCAGGACAGATGTATCAAATGCACCGAGGATTTCAAGCTGTCCAAGCTAGTTTGGGAGTTCTGCAAGCTACGACAGCCGTGATTGGTGTGGGAACTGTAGCGACGGTGGCACTGTCAGCCGTGAACCTGTGGCAGACTTTGAAACTGAGGCAAGACGTAAAACAACTAAAGCTTGATGTTCGAGACGGCTTTATTGACCTCAAAAAAGCTCTAAAAGACCAAGGGACAGAAATAATCCAACACATTGACGAAGTTGCCCAGGATATTAAATTTGAACAGCATCGTTTAGTCTTAATTCAGGCTTATGGACGGTTTCTAGAAGCAACCAGGCTGATGAAAACTGCTATGTCCTGCCAAGATACAAGTATCAGAAACGCTGACTTAGCCAATGCACGGCAGACATTATCAGAAGCATTAGGCGACTATAACAATCCTCGCCTATTATCCGAAACCTGTGCAGCCGGACAACTGCGAAGACACGAATGTGCTTGGGCAATTGATCAGACGATCGCACTCTCTTATCAACAGCAAAATGAGTTAGCCGCCGTCAGCGATCGCCTATCTCATCTCCAGGATAAAATCCGTCAAGATGCCCTCACTGTAATTGAACGCTGTGATACCGAAGACGAGTTAGATTTTCTCTTCCCTGAACTCACCCGAATTCATGACCATGATTTAGTCGTACTGGAGTCTTGGCAAAATCAGGTCGATTGGATGCAATCGCTTCCTCCATCCGAAGTTAAACTGCTTCAAAGTGCCGACTTCAGCAACTCAGACGCCACAGCTACCCCAGACGCCAGTGCAGATTTAAACGTTTTAGCAGAACCCCCCGAACAACTACTCTATGAGAACTTAAAGCAAAAATCTCATCCCGAATCTTTGCTTAACCAACTGCAATTTATGATCAAACCTAAGTTACGTCGAGAGTGGGAAACGTACATCACTCAGCAAGCTGCGATCGCGGGTTACAAAACCTTAGTCCCGGCAAACCTGGAAAAAGCCTCAAACTTAGCCGTTGCCAACCTCTACTGGTATTTCCAAGTCAGAGATGAATCAGAAGAAGAGACAGAACAAAATGTCAAGAATGCGTGACATTTTTCATTCGTCATTAACGCTTAATTTGCCACATTCATTCTGAAGTATCCGCTAACTCAAATAGACGTTTTAACCATTCAACAAACTTTGTCGCGATTTCAGCATTATAACTCAGTACCTGTGCGGTAATGGCTTGTCCCATTGGCATTCCCGGTGTTTCCTGCCAAGCTAACCACGTATGAATTAAGGCTTTGGGATGATGAATTGGCGTGTAACGATTCAATTTTAACTGTTCAATCTCTTGCAAAATCGCCTCGGCTTTTGGACGCAAACTATCATCAGAAGGAATTAGATGGGCAACAAAATCTTCCAACATTCCAGGAAGTTGATTATCAGGCATTAACCAAATGCCTATTTTGGGTTTGTCTGGTTGTGTATACACCCCGCCATTTGGGGGAGGTACTGTCGGAATCGTCTGATATCCACTGTTGAGAAGTCGATTTCGTACAGCTTGCCATCGTGCCAGTAAATCTTGATCAGCATCAACAACAATTCCTAATGTTTGTAATTTGGGTTCATCAATTCTAGCTGGTAATCCAGCTAAAAGTGCCTCTATCCCCTCTGTCCCTTTTTCTTCCGCTACTTCTACAGAAAATGTTTCTGGCAACTGATATTGATTACACAAAGCCCAAATCACATGGCGATCATTTTTTCCTTCAACCAATAGCTGATGAGGTTTTGTTTTTTTGGGCATCAGCGCACCTCAATACTTTGACGCACAGCAACACCCAACTTTTCAGAATCGTATTCAACCGGACGTATATCTTCACCCTTACGACTCAATCGAAATAATTTGCCCATTGATGGATCATCTAATTCATCCAAAGCTTCTTGAAACGCACAGATACAGTCCCAACTATGAGTTGTCGCAAAAACTTGTATGTTTAATTCATGGGCTACTTCTAGTATAAATCTCCACATATCAGTTTGAGCTTCATAATATAGACCCGTTTCAATTTCGTCTATCAGCAAGACACCATTCTCAACTGTCACTGCTGCCATGGCTAAGTTTAAAATGCGTCGCATTCCTTCCCCCATGCTACTGAGAGGAATTGGGTATTCTTCTTTACTACGCTTACACAAAATGCCACTGTTGAAGTTGGGTTTGTTTGTAAAACTAATTCGCTCTATGTTTTCATCTAATATTTTTAAGGCGTTTATTACCTGATCTTCTTTTGGTGTGAGAGTAATATCATTCCACATATCAGATATATTCTGATTGTTTAAATTATTAGTTGGAATAAACCAAGTTTTATTTATGAATTTGTCTTCTAGCTTCGATGAACCATAATATTGATTGGGAAATCCAGGAAATGTCAGTAATCTATATTCGATTAAATCATCCGAATATACAGGAACATTATATGTTACCTCTTTTGAGTTTAATCGAACAACCAACTCAAAGGGAGTTATATTTTTAGGGTTCTCTGCTTTTTGTCTAATGATTTCAACTGGTAAATTATTATCTTGGGTTGAACTAAAACGGATTGTTGAATTTAAGCTCGGTGCATGACCGTAAAATAGATGGCTAATTTGATAGTAAGACAAAGGGCGCGGGGGTTCACCGGGCAGACTAAAACTGGAGCGATCAACCAGTTCACCTCGGTTATACAGTAAATATCCTAAACACTGAGGATTGCCTTGATTAACGAATAGATACACCGCTTCCAGTAATGTAGTTTTCCCACAATTATTCATACCCACGAGTAAATTAACCTGTGCTAACCCATCGATATGAAAGTTCTTGAAGCAGCGATAGTTTTGTATAGTGAGATCACGTAACATAAACTTTTAGCTAAAGGAGCAGTGATTATCTCTTATCTTAGAGGCTAATCATTACTGTGGTCATAGCTGGGTGATGATGAGGCGAGGAATACTCTGGAATTTACCGAAGCATCAGGAAACGCGATCGCATGGGAAATAGTGGTAAGCTTTATGGCAAGCCTCTAGTGGGAGCATCCTCATCTACATGAGATCGCACAATTACCTCATCGCACATTTATTATGATGATTTGTCCGTCAGCACTAAGTTTTTGGTTTATTCCCCAGCCTGAAAAATCTGGTCAGCCGTTAAGTCCAACTCCGGAAATATTAGGGATTCAATACGCTCCCTTTCCCTAAACTGGCTTACCTGGTACTCACCATCAACGAGTTGGTAAACACTAAGCGTTGGTCGTTTCGGGGATCCAATATAGCGCCGACCTCCTAGTCCTAAATAATCAACAATCCAATATTCAGGGATACCCATTGTCTCATAATCTTCCAACTTTCGGGCGTAATCGTTTTCCCAGTTGGTACTGACCACTTCCACGACCAAAGGAATAGATTTTCCGTTTTGAATCGTTGCCGCTTTTTCCCACAACGGTTCAGTCTGGAGGGCATCGCGGTTAACCACGATAACATCTGGAAGATATCCAGTTTCCCAACTGGGTGCTTTGACTAAAGCGCGTCGAGGAAAACGATAACGCCGTTGTAGTTTCCGACTCACAGTTGTGAGGTTCTCGACTAGAAATTCAGTAACATCTTCATGCTGACCTGTTGGCTGCATCTCAAAAATTTTCCCATCAATAAGTTCGTATCGTCCGTCCTCTGGATACCATTCCAGGAATTGCTCGAAGGTTAACGTTTTGGGTTGCGTTCCAATTGTGATTAAGTTACTCATCCCATTACCTTTTATAATTGATTGTTGATGCCTCAAGGATAGGCATTTTGATCGCTCTTAGGTTTGTCAGACTGGGAAAGCGATCGCTTTATATATCAGAATTATCATAAGGTGCAATTGCACCGATAGTCAAGTATGGGTTTAGTCAGGCTGAAAATTCGAGAACTGGCGGCGGAGAAAGGCTGGACGCTCAAGGAGGTTGCTGATCGTTCTGGCGTGATGTACAACACAGTCAAAAGCTATGCTCGCCGTTCCGAGTTGTCAATGGTAGACTTTACCGCGATTTATAAGTTGGCTCGAACCTTTGATGTGATGATTGAGGATGTGGTTGAAATTTTGGAGGAGTAGACGCGATTGAGCAAGTCCTAAATAGATTTTAGTAATTGCTCTATCACATTATTTACATCTTCTAAATCAACACAATCATATTCAAATTCGATTAGCTCTCCAAGAGCTATACGATCCCAGCGATCTCCATCACTAAATTTTTTTATTGGAAGACTTTTTATTATTTCAGTAAATTCATATTTAAGCTCTATTAAATTTTGATATAAAACTTTTATTTCTGGGTTCTCTTCTAATTTTTTTAGGGCATTAAAAAAAACATTAATTGTCTGAATTAGTCCATCTAAACTAACTAGATATATATATTGAGTATTACTAACTGTATAAGAAGAAAATAATGATTTATTACTATCCCTAATGCGTCGAGTTGGTAAGGCGTTTATTTTTCGTTTGAGTATTTTTAAAATAGTGGATATACTTATATTGTTTTGATCAGGTATTAAGCTTTCTAAAATATCTTGATAATTAGTATCCAAACTCTGATTTAAAAATAATTTTGGGTAGCAAATCACTGAATCTGGACATTTAGACCTGATTATTTTGGCATAATCTACCCATTCATAATTACTATCCCCTATTCTGTAGGGAATATAAATTTGCAAGTCATGTTCAGATGCCCATCGGTTGAGCTTTGTGAACGCATTACCTACAGATTCACAGTCTATGCTCAATTCTTTTTGTCTACACAAATTGCAAATCCACAGCTTCTCATCAACTTGAACAGGCTGAATCATTCCTGGCTGCCAATAGTCTATATACTTAATGTACTTTTCATAGACTATAGACCATTTTCTACAAATTTTAACAGATAATTCATTTTTGATTATTCCTCGACAACCCACTGGATGAGGAATGATACCTGAGGTAACATAAAAAATATCTTTATTAATAATTTTCATATACTTTGCTTTATTGAAATTCACTTCTTTTTTAAACAAATATTTTTACGCACCAGTCCAATGCAATTCTACAAAATCCCCAACTGGAAAAATCCCCCACCCGAAGGCAGGGGATTTATTTAATTACCTACAAGGCTTCAGTTCGCTAACCGAACTTACCCGCAGTCGAGGCAATCACAAACGCCGCGTAGGTCAATATATACCCCACAGTAAAGTGAGCTAAACCAACCACACGACCTTGAACGATGGACATAGCAACTGGCTTATCCTTCCAACGAACCAGGTTCGCCAGAGGCGTGCGCTCGTGCGCCCAAACCAATGTTTCAATCAGTTCTTGCCAGTAACCACGCCAGCTAATCAGGAACATGAAACCAGTCGCCCAGATCAGGTGTCCTAAGAGGAACATCCAAGCCCAAACCGACAGGTTATTCGTGCCATACGGGTTGTACCCGTTAATTAGCTGAGAGGAGTTCAGCCAGAGGTAGTCACGTAGCCAACCCATCAGATAGGTTGAGTTCTGATTAAATGTGGCTACGTTGCCTTGCCATATTCCCAGATGCTTCCAGTGCCAGTAGAAGGTCACCCAACCAATGGTGTTGAGCATCCAGAACATCGCTAGATAGAAAGAGTCCCAAGCGGAGATATCGCAAGTGCCGCCACGACCGGGACCGTCGCAGGGGAAGGCGTAGCCGAAGTCTTTTTTATCCGGCATCAGCTTAGAACCACGGGCATCCAACGCACCTTTGACCAAAATCAAAGTGGTGGTATGCAGACCGAGTGCGATCGCGTGGTGAACTAAGAAGTCTCCAGGACCAATGGTCAGGAACAGGGAGTTCGTACCATCGTTAATCGCATCTAACCAACCGGGTAACCAAACGTTCCCGTAGTTGGGCCACGCTGTAGTCGCAATGCTATCAGGATTAGATAGCAGCGTATCAAATCCATAAAGCAGCTTCCCGTGAGCCGCCTGAATCCATTGTGCAAAAACTGGTTCAATCAGAATTTGCTTCTCAGGAGTCCCAAATGCCACAACCACATCGTTGTGAACATACAGACCCAAGGTGTGGAATCCGAGGAACAAGGAAACCCAGCTCAAGTGAGAGATGATTGCTTCCTTGTGAGCCAATACCCGTGCCAACACATTGTTCTTATTCGCTTCGGGGTCGTAGTCTCGCACCAGGAAGATTGCTCCGTGGGCGAAGGCTCCAACCATCAAGAAGCCAGCAATATATTGGTGGTGAGTATACAACGCCGCCTGAGTGGTATAATCCCGCGCCATGAAGGCATAAGGCGGCAGCGAATACATGTGTTGCGCCACCAGCGAGGTCACTACCCCTAAGCAAGCCAAGTGCCAGCCTAACTGGAAGTGCAGCGAGTTGTTATAGGTGTCGTAGATTCCTTTGTGACCTTCACCCAACATGCCACCAAACGGGGTTCCCGGTGGGGGATTGTGCGTTGCCAAGATGTCTTTCATGCTGTGTCCAATACCGAAGTTCGTCCGGTACATGTGACCTGCAATGATAAACAAGACAGCGATCGCTAGGTGGTGGTGAGCAATATCGGTCAGCCACAGGGATTCGGTCTGGGGGTGGAACCCACCTAAGAAGGTGAGAATCGCAGATCCGGCGCCTTCAGAGGTACCAAAAATATGGTTTGCCGTATCTGGATTCTGGGCATAAACGCCCCAGTTCCCCGTGAAAAACGGACCTAAACCCGCTGGGTGTGGCTTGACGGACAGGAAGTTATCCCAGCCAACATGCTGTCCCCGAGCTTCGGGAATCGCAACGTGAACCAGGTGACCTGTCCATGCTAAGGAACTCACCCCAAACAAACCCGCTAAGTGGTGGTTTAGGCGAGACTCAGCATTTTTAAACCAAGCCAAGCTAGGACGGAACTTGGGTTGTAAGTGCAGCCAACCTGCAAACAGGAAGACGGCAGATAGCACCAAGAGGAATAATGCCCCTTGATACAGATCCCCATTTGTCCGCATCCCCACTGTGTACCACCAGTGGTACACCCCAGAGTAAGCAATATTAACAGGGTTAGACGCACCGGCTTGAGTAAACGCATCTACAGCCGGTTGACCGAATTGAGGGTCCCAAATCGCGTGAGCGATCGGACGGACGTTGAGTGGATCTTTAATCCACTGTTCAAAGTTGCCTTGCCAGGCGACGTGGAACAGACTGCCAGAAGTCCACAGGAAAATGATTGCAAGATGACCGAAGTGAGAGGCGAAAATCTTCTGATAAAGATTTTCCTCCGTCATGCCATCATGGCTCTCAAAGTCATGGGCGGTGGCAATTCCGTACCAGATTCGACGTGTAGTCGGATCTTGAGCGAGATCCTGGCTAAATTTCGGAAATTTTGTTGCCATCTGTCTTTCTTTAGGAAATCCTACAGAGACTTATGCTTTTGCTGCTCGTTTTCTGTCTTTTGTGACCCCCTGGAACCGAAGTTCCAGTTTGGGATAGGGTCTAGACAGGCAAGACATTGTGTCTTGCTTTATAGTGCTTTGGATTCAAACAGCCGTCATCCGACTGCTAGGATTCGCGCCAGGAAGAATGCCCAAGTGGTGACAATTCCTCCTAGGAGGTAGTGAGCTACCCCCACAGCCCGACCCTGAATAATGCTCAGAGCGCGAGGCTGAATAGCTGGAGCCACTTTTAGTTTATTATGCGCCCAAACGATGGATTCGATCAGCTCTTGCCAGTAGCCGCGACCACTGAACAGGAACATCAAGCTGAATGCCCAAACAAAGTGAGCGCCTAAGAACAGGATGCCATAAGCTGACAACGCTGTGCCGTAGGAGTTGATCACCTGAGAGGCTTGCGCCCAGAGGAAGTCACGCAACCAACCGTTAATCGTAATTGCGCCAGCGGCAAAGTTACCGCCCGTGATATGAGACACGGTACCATCTGGTGCGACTGTTCCCCACACATCAGATTGCATCTTCCAGCTAAAGTGGAAAATTACAATCGAGATGCAGTTATACATCCAGAACAGACCAAGGAAGACGTGATCCCAAGCCGATACTTGGCAAGTACCACCCCGACCTGGACCATCGCAGGGGAAGCGGAAGCCGAGTGCAGATTTGTCAGGAATCAAACGAGAGTTCCGGGCATATAGCACACCTTTGAGCAGAATCAGTGCGGTGACATGAATCTGGAAAGCGTGAATATGGTGGATCATGAAGTCCGCCGTTCCCAGCGCAATTGGCATCATTGCCACTTTGCCACCCACTGCGACAATCCCGCCACCAAAGGCATAGCTAACGGGTTCTAGCGCATTAGGTGCAGTTCCTCCAGGCGCTAGGGTATGGATATTTTGTACCCACTGGGCAAATATCGGTTGCAACTGGATTCCCGTATCGGAGAACATATCTTGAGGACGACCAAAAGCCCGCATCGTGTCGTTGTGAACGTACAGACCGAAGCTGTGGAAGCCCAAGAAAATACACACCCAGTTGAGGTGAGATATAATTGCATCCCGGTGACGGAGCACCCGATCCAGAAGGTTATTCTGGTTAACTACTGGGTCGTAGTCCCGCACCATGAAAATCCCCGCATGAGCCGCACCGCCAACGATACAGAATGCCCCAATCCACATGTGGTGGGTAAAGATGGACAACTGTGTACCATAGTCTGTGGCTAAGTACGGATACGGAGGCATCGCGTACATGTGGTGAGCCACGATAATGGTCAGCGAACCCAGCATTGCCAAGTTAATGGCTAGTTGGGCGTGCCACGACCGAGTCAGGTTTTCGTAGAGACCTTTGTGTCCTTCACCAGTGAATGGACCTTTGTGGTTCTCTAGAATTTGCTTCATGGTGTGACCGATGCCCCAGTTCGTCCGGTACATGTGACCGGCGATGATGAACAGAACCGCGATCGCTAAGTGGTGATGCGCGGTATCTGAGAGCCACAAGCCACCCGTCGTTGGGTTTAAGCCACCTTTAAAGGTTAGGAAGTCCGAGTATACCCCCCAGTTCAGGGTGAAGAACGGCTTCAACCCTTGCTCGAAACTGGGATATAACTCTGCCATCAAGCTCTTGTTCAGGATGAACTCGTGAGGCAGGGGAATATCTTTAGGAGCAACCCCAGCATCGAGTAGCTTGTTGATCGGCAAAGAGACGTGTATCTGGTGACCCGCCCAACCTAATGCGCCACAACCTAACAATCCAGCTAAGTGGTGGTTCATCATGGACTCTACATTCTGAAACCATTCCAACTTAGGCGCCCGCTTGTGGTAGTGGAACCAGCCAGCAAACAGCATCAGGGCTGCCATGACTAGACCACCAATAGCGGTGCAGTAGAGTTGGAATTCATTTGTGATTCCAGATGCACGCCAGATTTGGAAGAATCCTGACGTGATTTGAATGCCGTGGAAGCCGCCACCGACATCCGCATTTAAAATGTCTTGACCCACAATGGGCCATACCACTTGAGCACTTGGCTTGATATTGATCGGATCAGTAAGCCAAGCTTCGTAGTTGGAAAACCGAGCGCCATGGAAATACATGCCGCTCAACCAGACAAAAATAACCGCTAAGTGACCGAAGTGAGCGCTAAAAATTTTGCGCGATACATCTTCTAGGTCACTGGTATGACTATCGAAATCATGAGCGTTCGCGTGTAAGTTCCAAATCCACGTAGTGGTTTTTGGTCCCTTGGCTAGGGTACGGTCAAAATGACCAGGTTTAGACCACTTCTCAAATGAAGTAGGAACTGGATCTTTATCAACCGTTACCTTTGCCTTCGTGTCCCGCTCAGGAGGGCTGATTGTCATCAGGAGTCTCCTCTATATACAAGGAACAAGAAATATCCCAAAGGAAGTTTGCTTTTTTATCAATTTAGCGGAAAGCACCGCTTTTGTGCGTAACTTTCCTGGAAAAACGATATCCCCTTTGAAATTCAGGGGATACTCTTTTGTTGATGATAGGTCTTGCTGGAGGAAGTCTTGGGCTGCACTTAACAAAAATTCAAATTTCAGCAAATCAAGGTCTACTTTGGGTTTTGCTGTAAGTAAACTCCCCAAAAAGTCAAGGGTGTGGTCGGTAAATTTTACAAAACTCAACAATTGAGGGATTTAATCTCAGATTCGTCCGTCATTCGTCATACTCGCTTCCCGACAAGAAGCAAGCTACGTCATTTGTTGATTCAGAAATCTATTTCCCCTGCACCTGCGCCCCTTTGTTCCCCATCTGCCTCATCCATCAGTATCAGTAGAGGATGAGCCATTGTTCGCTATAGTTCCTAATGAGCAGAATTAGTTGAGGAGATGGTGTGTTGGCTAGGAATCTCTGGTGGAAAACAGTGAGGGCAATTTGTTCAGTCTTGCTGGTGGTGGTGCTTATAGCGGGACTCGTGGCATGTGGCGGAAGCGCACAGACGTTACAACCACTTGAAGATGAAGCCCCATCGCCAATCGAGCCAGTGGTACGACTATCAGAAGTCGCACCGCCCCCAGTCATTCAGCAACTGAATCGCCGCCTAGAAACCTATCAACCTCAAGTCACCATCCTGAGTCCCACTCCGGATCAAATTCTTCAAGACACCACCGTCTCCGTACAATTGCAGGTGCAAGACTTGCCCCTGTTCAAAAACCCGGAATTAGACATGGGTTCTCATCTGCATCTGATTCTTGACAATCAGCCCTATATTCCGGTTTACGACATAGAAAAACCCTTTGTCTTTGAGGACTTATCCCCCGGAACCCATACTCTGAGAGTTTTTGCGGCTCGTCCTTGGCATGAAAGCTTTAAAAATGAAGGCGCTTATGCTCAGACCACATTTCACCTATTTACCAAAACTGACGATAATAATCCGGCGTCTAACCTTCCTCTATTAACCTATAGCCGTCCCAAAGGTAGCTATGGTGCTGAGCCTATCCTGCTCGACTTCTATGTGACTAATGCTCCACTCCACCTCGTCGCCCAGGAAAACCCAGAAGACGAGATAGTAGATTGGCAAATTCGCGTCACCATCAATGGTGAAAGTTTTACCCTAGATCGTTGGCACTCCGTTTATCTCAACGGCTTTAAACCCGGTAAAAACTGGGTGCAGTTAGAGTTTCTGGATGATCAAGGAAATCCAGTTAAAAACGCTTACAACAACACAGCGCGGCTAATTAGTTACCAGCCAGGGGGCAATGATACCCTATCCCAATTAATGCGGAACGAGCTTTCTGCTGAAGTCGCCCGTAGCATTATCGATCCCAACTATAAAGTTCAAGCCACACCAACACCCACACCTACACCTGCACCCACTCCACCGCCAACGGTAGAGCCAACACCAATACCTTTAGTGTCTCCCACTCCTGTTGAAGAAAAACCAACGGCTGAACCAGAGATACCCCAAGAAATTCCCGCCCCTGAATCCGAAACACCTGTTGAAGAAATACCAGTACCTGAACCCAAGACAGGGGAAGAATCTCCCACAGCCGTAGAACCCGCTACGCCAGATGAAACCGTCCCCTCAGCTACAGACTTGGAAACTCCTGAAGCCAAACCGACAGAAAAATCCCCAGCCCGTGGCTTTCTGAATCGCTTCTATCAAAACATCAGGGAACGATTCCAAAAACCCACAGTATCTCCTACCCCATCCACTGAACAACCAGAAGAACTAGAAACACCGTCACCTGAACCTGAAGTTTTGCCAGAGGAAACGGAGTCGCCGCCAGAACCGCAAGCGGAGACAGAACTTTTCACTCCACCCCAGACAACTCCTGATGAAGCATCGGATATCGTTACTGAGGAAACCGAATCCCAGCCAGAACCCGAAGCATCTACACCCCTGGGTAAAACCCAAACATCCTCAGAGAAACCGCAAGCAGATAAAGAACCTGTAACTCCACCCCAGACAACTCCTGATAAAGCATCGGATATTATGACTGAGGAAACCGAATCGCAGTTAGAAACGGAAGTATCCACATCCCTCGATAAAACCCAAACATCCTCAGAGGAACCTCAAGCGGATACAAAACCTGTAACTCCAAAACTCAAAACTCCCTCACCGCCATCCCAGGTGGTTCCAGAGGACACAGAATCGAACCCACAGACAACCCAAACCGCCCCAGAAGAGGCGACAGAAAAATCGGTAACTCCCGATAAATCGTTACCTCCGGAACCTCTTTCATCGGAAGAGGAAACCCCAATTCCCTCGCCAAACCCAACAATTAAACCCGTCATTCCTAACACTGACTTGCCACCAACCTTACCCGAATTAATTGAAAAATAATGGGAATAACAGCTCCTGCATCTTCTGGCTTCCCCCCTGTAACAAAAGATCCTGCATCCTTGGGTCTCCCCCGTGCAAAAAAAGCTCCCGCATCCTTATTCGGGGCGGGTTTAGCCACATCTGGGTACAACCGAAAAGATAGTCGTGAAACCCGCCCCTACACACCCTGGGAAAACGGAAGGTGAACGTTAGGTTAGGATCTGAGCAATAAACAATTAACAATGAACAATCAACAATCACTGAAAATCGCATGACCCCAAGGGTTCGAGCGCCAGAACTTCCCCAAGACGGCATCTGGTTCAATACAAATCACCCACTTTCCCTGAAGCATTTAAAAGGGCGAGTAGTGATTCTTGACTTTTGGACGTACTGCTGTATTAACTGCCTCCATGTTCTGCCAGACTTAAACTATTTAGAACAAAAATATAAAGATAGTCTTACCGTTATTGGTATTCATTCATCTAAATTTGATAACGAAAAAGACGCGGAAAATATTCGTCAGGCAATTCTTCGCTACAATGTCGAGCATCCCGTTGTTGTAGACTCTACTTTTAATCTGTGGCAGCAATATGCAGTTCGGGCGTGGCCCACGTTAGTCGTGATTGACCCTGAAGGTTATGTGATTAGAGATGTGGCGGGGGAAGGAAATCGAGCAGTTCTCGATCAACTTATTGAGGAACTGATCCAGAAACACCAGCAAAAAGACACAATAACGATGCAGCCACTTCATTTCACCTTGGAAAAACAGCGACACCCCCTCACCAATCCCTTAGCATTTCCTGGAAAAGTCCTTGCTGATGAATTTAGCGATCGCCTATTTATTGCTGACTCGGGTCATCATCGGATTGTGGTAAGTAATTTGGCAGGTGAGGTATTAAATATTATTGGTACAGGTAAACCAGGATTGACGGATGGCACTTTTGCCGAAGCCCAATTTTTTGCTCCTCAAGGTATCACGCTAGATCCCAACAATCAACGTCTTTACGTGGCGGATACGGAAAATCATTGCTTGCGATGCATTCATCTAGAAACTGAGCAAGTTGAAACCGTTGCGGGTACTGGAGAGCAAAGTCGCCAGATTCAACCCCATAGCGGCTTAGGGTTACAAACAGCATTGAATTCACCGTGGGATATTGAAAAAATTGATAATCGCCTGTTGATTGCGATGGCGGGTTCCCACCAAATCTGGGAAATGCAGCTTGAAACGGGTGAGATTGGCACTTATGCGGGGACAGGTGCAGAAGCCTGTCTAGATGGGTCACTCCATGAAGCCGCCTTTGCTCAACCCAGTGGGATTACCAGCGATGGTCGAGAACTCTACGTTGCTGATAGTGAGGTGAGTTCGATTCGGGGAGTGGGTCTGATTAATAATTTACCAGTGCGGACAATTTGTGGCAGTGGTGAACTGTTTGAATTTGGCGATCGCGATGGTCAAAAGTCAGAGGTACGACTCCAGCACTGTTTAGGGGTAGAATATACCCAAAATTACCTCTGGGTCGCCGATACTTATAATCATAAAATTAAGCGCGTCGATCCGAGTACGGGTAGCTGTCAGACTTTGTTAGGGAACGGACAAGCGGGACACCGAGACGGTCAGAGTCATGAGGCGCAGTTTGCCGAGCCCTCTGGAGTCAGTGCGATCGCGGCTCGTCTCTATATTGCTGACACGAATAATCATGTCATCCGTTGCGTTGATTTAGGTACGTTAGAGGTGACCACTTTAAATTTGAGCGGGTATCAGATCTGTTGAGTTTTGACATACTGTTTAATTATCAAGGCGCGATCGCAGATTACAGCCAAACTATCCAGATCGATCCTGACTATGTTGAAGCTTATCGCGATCGGGGACATATTTTAGCCGCTATGACTTATTTTCTTGTCATCTGTGAATCACACTGAAACTCGACAACTCGGATTCTTTTCTCTCGCGGCTTTACTGGTATCGGCACATTATGGTTTGGGATTTGTTCTCGGAACTGCCGAAAAAGCCTTGACCTTGGGTTGGGCGGGTAGCCTCTATCCGATTTCCATCGCCCTCGGTACCCTTATCCTCCTGGGATTTGCTCGATTCTATTGGCGGTCAGTTGAACCAATCTGGACACTACTGGGAAACCGCTACGGACATCCCGTCAAAGTGCTGGTGGGAACCATGTCCTGGTTATCGCTAATTGGGATTTTTGCGGTGCAAATTATTGCTGGCGCATTTATCCTCAAAGTCTTAAATGTACCCGTGCAGACCAGTATGCTAGGCTTAGCCTTGGTCTTTCTGCTCTCTTCTCTACTCCCAATTGAGAAAGCCAGTTGGCTGTGCCGGGGATTATTGGGATTCAATATCCTGGCATTATTGTACGCGATCGCGAAATTGCACGCCGTTCCCCTCTATTTACACGCCCCGGTAGATTTCATCCCCGCACTACAGCAGATGAGTCCTCCTTCTTTAATCGGCATCTCCTTATCGACAGTATTGCTGGTGTTAATTGATATGAAATATCACCAATTTGTCGTGCAAGCTAAGGATTTACGCAACCTCTATCTGGGCTGTATCTTGGCGGCTATATTATTTCTATTTCTGGCATTATTACCGTCTGCGGTGGTGATTGCTAGCCAAAGGGCTGGAATTTTGCCCACCGATATTGATGGAAAAGAAATAATTCCTTGGATTTTATTATGGCTGGGTGGAGGCGCTACTCAATGGGGGGGACAGTTGTTGATTTTATCGTTAATCGTACCCGCTTTAGGCGTCGGGAGTAGTATTTTGCGGGTGCAGACTAAGGTAGTTTTGGACTTTGAGTTGATTCCCGATTCTCAACTAAATCGGCTACTCGTTTCCATAATCAATACAGTCTTAGGATTAGCCGTCGCCTGGAAAGGCGGTGCAATTATCAGTTTAATTGTCTTATTTTATGCCCTATATGTAGCAACCGTTTGGGTTCCCTTTGCGGCTTACCTCGTCGCTGAAACTGGACGCTATACGTTCGCCGCGAGTAGTGTCCGACTGGCATTAATCATCAGTGGTTTGTCGGCATTGTCAATGCTGATCTTGACCCTGACGAAACCAGACGCAGCTTTTTTTCACAGTGCCGAGTTAAGTATTATCATGTTGGGCATGGGGTTTGGTTGTTTGGGGTTAGGCTTAGGCGAGATAATTGAGAAGTATTTGCCTATTTCTCCGATCAAAGAAGAATTGTAATTCGGTCAGTCAGCACAGGTTTAACGGTCGGGATTGTCATTTGTCATACTCGCTCCCGAAAAGAAGCAAGCTACGTCATTTGGCATACTGAATCTGGGTTTCCCACCCTCGCTATACTGAGTCCGCGTAGGCGGACTTTGTTTGTGTAGCAGCGATTAAAATCGCCGCCGTGGTAAAAGGGGTTACTTTGTCATTCGTTTTGATTGATTCCCACCCAAAAATGTAGAGACGTTGCATGCAACGTCTCTACACTATTGCCAAAACGAACTAACTACTTTACCCCAGACGCTTTCTTCGGCTTATATGTGGAAGCAACATGCAATTCTTTCAACTGCTTATCTCCCACTTGGGCGGGTGCTTCCGTTAACAAACAACTGGCTTGCTGCGTCTTGGGAAAAGCAATCACATCCCGAATCGATTCTTCCCCCGCTAACAACATAACCAACCGATCCAACCCATAAGCAATTCCGCCATGAGGAGGTGCGCCATAATCAAAGGCTTCCAGTAAGAAACCAAACTTATTTTGAGCCTCTTCTGGCGACAAGCCGATCGCGTCGAATACTCGTCTCTGAATATCGGGTTGGTACATCCGCAAACTGCCACCGCCGACTTCATAGCCGTTATACACTAAGTCATACGCTTGCGCCCTTGCCGTTTTCAGATCATCGATATCATCGGGGTGGGGCGCGGTAAAGGGGTGATGAATTGCCTCTAAGCGCTTCTCATCCGCATTCCATTCAAACATCGGATAATCTGTCACCCAGAGTAAATTAATTTTCGTCGGGTTAATCAGTCCCAACTCTTGACCCAATACCTGGCGCAGGCGATCCAAGGTTTTATTCACCACGTCGGTATCACCCGCACCAAACAGCAGTAAATGACCGGGTTTCGCCCCTGTCATCTCTAGCAGTTTCTGTTTCACCTCCTCAGTGAGATTGTCTTTAATCGCCCCAATCGTGTCAATTTCCCAGTTGTCTCGCACCCGAATATAAGCTAAACCCTTAGCGCCTGCTGCGGCGGCTTCGTTAAATAAGTCACCACTCTTACCGGGTTTAATCCGCACGTTGGAGATTTTTTCGTTACCGCCAGGAATGGGTAATACTTTTACCTTACCCCCAGCCGCTACTGCACCGGAAAATACCTTAAATCCAGAGTCTTTCAGCAACTCTGAGACATCTACCAATTCCAAGCCAAAGCGGGTATCGGGTTTATCCGTACCGTAGCGTTCCATGACTTCAGTGTAGGTGAGGTGGGGAAAAGGTCGGGGAACCTCAATCCCTTTTACTGTTTTAAAGATATGACAGATCAACCCTTCATTAAGCTGGAGAATCTCCTCCTGGGACATAAAACTCATTTCCATGTCCAACTGGGTAAACTCCGGCTGACGATCTGCCCTTAAATCTTCATCCCGAAAGCAACGGGCAATCTGATAGTAACGGTCTAATCCGGCAACCATCAACAATTGCTTGAATAATTGCGGCGATTGTGGTAATGCGTACCATTCTCCTGGATTTACACGAGAGGGCACCAAATAGTCTCTCGCCCCTTCCGGTGTGGAACGGGTTAACATGGGGGTTTCCACCTCAATGAAGCTTTGCTCATCTTCTAAATAACGGCGAATCGCCTTAATCACCTCATGGCGCAATTCTATATTTTGGCGCATGCGATCGCGGCGAATATCCAAATACCGATATTTGAGGCGCAATTCTTCCCGCACGGTTTCGGCGTCAGCAGTGGAAACCTGAAACGGTAACTGCTTACGAACCGTATTCAACGGTTTAATCTGATCCGCATACACTTCCACTTCACCCGTGGATAAATTAGGATTGAGCGAATCCTCTGGACGCCGACTCACACGCCCAGTAATTTGCACTACATACTCATTCCGCACGGCTTCTGCATTCGGATAAGAATCCGGCGTGCGCTGAGGATCACTAACAATCTGCACAATACCCGTGCGATCGCGCAAATCTAAAAATATCACCCCCCCATGGTCACGTCGCCGATCTACCCAACCACACAGGGTAACGGTTTCACCAACATGGTTACTTCGCAATTCGCCGCAATAATGAGTCCGCATAGCCGATGAAAAAATAAGTGCTTTGACAGAGAGGAACGTCTAAGGTAACAAAATGTGAAAGCTTTGCCCATTATCCTGCATTCAGCAGTCATTGTCTGTGTCTTCCAACCAACTTCATCATCTCTGGATAGAGGAAGATGCCGATCCCACCACAGATCTTAAGCAAACTCTACCGATCGGAGGGCGATCCCGGTTTGTAAAGTTTGGTAAACATAAGAGTAGAGATATTTTGTTGTAACAGAGGAAATAAAAAATATGGCTTCTACTCAACCGACTGGTGTAACCCCTGCCCGTTCTCAGGAGACGAAAAACGTAGCCCAAGCATTTGAGGGCTTGGGTCCAGATGACAAACTAGCGTTACTTTACTACATCTACGAAAAAATGGGCGATTCGATCACACCGGCTGCACCCACGGCGGCTGATGCGGAAATCTCCCCCCAACTGATGCAAGACTTCTTTAACCTTTCCGATGATCAGCAGCTAGCCGCCATGCGAGAAATTGTCAATCGTGAAGATACACAAGTATCACGGGCATACGGGGCATTGAGTGAAAATAACCAATTGTTAGCCTGGTACGCATGGGCGCAAGGAATGGGTGATACTGTTGTCGATATCCCCCGCAACTATAAAGCGAGTCCAGAGGTAAATCGGATTCTATCCCAAATCGAAAATCTAGATTTCGAGGGACAAATCTCCTGCCTACGCCAAGTCGCTGGAGATATGGGTTATAGCCCTGTTCAACCCGTTCCCAGCCAGGAAGAAACGGGAAAAACCCCCAGTTTATAGTAGGGGCTTGGTTCCCAAGCCCCCTATCCGACATCGACAGAACGTGATTGGTAAAATCGGTTCCTACAGAACCCCCATCTCCCCCTGCTCCCTTGTCTCCTCATCCGAAAAAGTCCGTGATAAGTTCGATTGTGAGATAGAGTTGAATACTTGAATAATGGATAGTTCTGATAGTATTCATACCCTTTGACTGTCTCACCAGCTCAAACCCAGACTTATCGAGGATGATGACAATGACCATTAACACGACGAAAATTGAGAGCATTTTGCAAAATTTTGTCACTGGCACCAGTGAGGTTCAGGGAGCAGCTCTGGTGTCTCCCGATGGGCTACCCTTGGCTTCAAGCTTACCCAATGAGATGGACGAAGAACGAGTTTCTGCAATGTCAGCAGCGATGCTGTCGTTGGGAGAGCGGATTGGATCAGAGTTGTCCAGAGGCTATCTTGATCGTATCTACGTGGAGGGCGATCGCGGCTATGGTATTTTGACCAATTGCGGCGAATATGCTGTATTACTCGTTTTAGCCAGCAAAGCGGCGAAACAAGGTGTACTTTTGTTGGAAATTAAACGTGTGATCCCAGAGCTCAAAGCAGCGCTTGATCCGATCCGGAAAATATCAGGAGCTTATGACACTCAATCACAGGTTGCCGAATAATTCATGACTACGACGGGAACTGCACTTGATCTCCTACCTCTATCATGGCTGTGACGAGGTGGGATGCTCTGTTCACCAACCGAAGAGTTTGTTCAGAATGCCGTGTAGACTTGAGTTTAAGCTCAAATCGGGGTAGAGATTCAATCCCAGAGCCATCAAGTCGGTGAGGTAAGCTAAAGCGCTGCTGGCAGACAACTCATTGAAACCGAAAGAATCCTAAGCATCGACACCCAATCTTGAATCAGTCAGTGTAAACTTATTCTGATTGCTCCCGTTGCCCTTTGACTGATGTTGCCAAGGTAAGGATAACACGATTACTATAGATTACTATAGATCATAAAGATATTTATGATTTATCTAAGAAAAGTAACAAAAAATTGATTATTCTTCAATTCGGCTTTCAGACCTAAGACAATAAGTCTAAAGGCTGCCTATTTTTTTGACAATTTTTTAGACAGTAGTGAACAAGTAATGGCAATTACAAGTTGTTTGTCGGAGTTTTCTCTCCCCGAACTATTTCAATTTCTGGATCAAGGCAGCAAAACTGGATTGCTGACCTTGCGATTTCACACAGACAATCAAGAGAAACGGGTACGCCATGTGCTATTACATCAAGGTCGCATTGTCGCGGTGACCAATCGTTTGGATCACCAGTGCTTGCTTGCCATGATTGTACAACGAGGTTGGATTAGCCCGGAAGTGCTGCGAGAGCAGGTGAACCGTTGTCCAGCAAATATTCCGATTGGTTTATATTTAAAGACTCAATCGTTTCTTTCGCCGGAACAACTCAGACTATTGTTCCATGCTCAAGTGCTAAGGCAAGTCTGTGGTTTATTTAGGTTGAGGGAGGCTCGATTTAAATTTGATACTAAAGCGACTTTGCCCACCACGGAAATGACTGGCTTGAGCCTCAGCGCCACCGAAGCCACGCTGATGGGTTTACGAGTGTTAAGAGACTGGGTATTATTAGCAGACAAACTGCCAGAACCAACCTCTGCCCTGTCTAGGGTGGTGATTGGTAAGCGTCATCTTCGCTTGGATTCGGTGGAAGGGCAAGTTTGGCAGCGCTCGAATGGCTCGATTTCTCTGAATACAATGGCAACTCAGCTCAAACAACCCATAGAAATAATTCAACAAACGGCATTCCGACTGATCAGCGTGGGTTTAGTCCAAGAAGTCCCAATGATGACGGCGTTGTCTCGTTCTAAAGCAATGGCAGAAGATGTACTAGAGCCTGTAGCTGCTGGAACAAATCACGGCGGTAAGGAGGATAATGTCTCTGGCGTTAGTCATTCCTTTATGCAAAACCTGCTGGGTTTCTTGAGGAGCAGCAAGTAACGGTGGAAATTATGCGTCTGGTTGTGACAGGTACTGTGGGTGCTGGCAAGTCCACCTTCATTCGCTCAGTTAGCGAGATTGCCGTAGTCGATACGGATCGAGTCTCAACCGATCAAACCACTGACATCAAGAAGAAAACAACTGTAGCGATGGATTTTGGACGCTTACAATTTGCCCCAGAAATGGCATTGCACCTCTATGGTACACCGGGACAAGCTCGCTTCGATTTTATGTGGGATATCTTGATTCGCAAAGCCCATGCTTATATCATTCTAGTTGATGCTCACCGACCCAGCGATTTTCGCTTAGCCCGTAAGCTGCTAGCGTTTATGAAACAGAGGGTAGATATTCCAATGCTAATTGGCTTGACCCACAGGGATTGTGAAGGCGCTTGGTCTGAAGAAAATGTCGCGATCGCTCTAGGTTTTGTGGATGAAAAAACTCGTCCGCCTTTCGTCACCTTAAATGCGAATGAGAAAGATTCTGTTATTGATACTCTAATTATCTTAATTGAACATTATTTAAACTGTGCTGTCAAAACAAAAACATAGTATGTATTTTTTTAGGTTCAATAGTTTTACTAAAAATCTTTTACAGTACAGATAAAAACTAAATAATCCAATCAAATGGGAAAGGGCACTCTGTTCTAGATACAAGCATCCCAATGCCAGAAGAAACAGAAGGCAAATCCCATTTTTGTAAATCATGATTGATCCTGTGAGCCTCTGGGAGAATGTCATCGCATCCTCCATAGGTTATAAATCGCAAAAATTCAGACTATTGGCTAATGTGAATAATTGTTAACTTGTGATAAGATTAAAAAAATATTAAATTTTGCTAGTTTTTCTAACATTCAACCAGTCATGCCTGATTGAAGTCTGTGATTGTGTTCTTTAAAGTTTGATTCTAAAACTATCTAAAACAATGGCGATTACAGGTTACTTATCTGATTTGTCCCTTCCCGAAGTTTTTCATTTAATTGAACAAGGAAAAAAAACTGGGTTACTCACATTACGCGCCGCCTTAGCCAGCCCAGCAATTCCTTATTATATATGGGTCTACCAAGGTCGTATTGTTGCGGCGGCTAATCGCTTGGATAGTCAAGGTTTAGTTGCACTGATTAAGCAATACAAGTGGGTTAGCGATCGTGTGGTAGCCAAGTTAATCCAATGGTGCTGTCCAACTGGAAAACCCCTGGGATTGTGCCTCAAAAATCAAGGAGTTTTGCAAACTGAACATCTCAAACAGTTATTCCAAGTTCAGGTTTTACAGCAAATTGGTATCATGTTTCAACTCAAAGATGCTCAATTTACATTTGAGCAGAATGTACTCTTACCTGGACGAGAAATGACGGGGTTAAGTATACCCGCCACCGAAGCCACATTAATGGGATTGCGGGTTCTGCGACACTGGCATACCTTAGCCGATAAATTACCTGATCCCAATAGCGGTTTAATCAGTACAAAGACAAGTCAACTCCATTACCGACTCGATCCGATCGAATGGCAGATTTGGGAGTATACAAAAGGGACGGTTTCTCTCAAAATGATCGCCAGGGAACTACGACTACCGATAGAAAAAATTCAGCAAATTGCTTTTGCCCTGATCACAGTAGGTTTAGCCGAAGAAGTACCGTTATTAGTAGGAAATCTACCCACTCAATCCGTTGAACCCTTACCCGCACAATTGACGGAAGAATCCGAAATCCAAACACTCAGTCAATCTTTCGTACAAAATTTTATGAGTTTTTTGCGTAACAATAAAGCCAAACCAATATCAGTTGGAACTTAAGTTGTAACCTGCGATTCGCTCAAGGGAACATGGTTTTGTGTAGGAACTCACTTTCACTACTATCGTTTTGGTTTCACCTAGATGCGACTAAACCCGCTCTGAACGAGTTTTGAGTGACTATGCCGTTGCCACTTGGATCATTTCCTCTGGAGTCAAATCAGAATGAATAACTTCACCATCCCGAAACCAAACAATACGTTTAGTCAAACGAGCGACATCCGGTTCGTGAGTTACCATCACCACTGTAATTCCCTCCCCATGGAGTTGACTGAATAAACTAATAACTTCAGCCGTTGTATGAGAATCCAGTGCCCCTGTTGGTTCATCTGCCAAAAGTAATACAGGTTGATTCACGATCGCGCGGGCAATGGCTACCCGTTGCTGTTGTCCGCCAGACAGTTGATTGGGCTTATTCAACTGGCGGTTTTCCAATCCCACCCGCTTTAAAGCACTCATAGCGCGATCGCGGCGTTCTTGGGGGGAAATGCCAGCATACACCATAGGCAACATCACATTTTCCAAGGCGGTAAGTTGAGGTAGGAGGTGAAACTGCTGAAACACAAAGCCAATCTTGACATTGCGAATCCCAGCTAATTGATCATTATCCAGATGAGAAACATCCACACCATCAAGGTAATAGCGTCCAGACGTGGGTTGGTCAAGACAGCCGATAATATTCATGGCGGTTGATTTGCCCGAACCCGACGCCCCCATAATTGAGCAGTATTCACCTTTGTCTATGGTTAGATTCACTTGACTGAGGGCTCTGACTTCTGTGTTACCCGTACCATAAACCTTAGAGATATTTTCTAGACGAATAATGATGGGTGGCTCAACTGACGTTGACTGAAGGGATGATGGAAAATTGATAGAGTCGTGCATAAAGTCCTACGGTTAATAAATAAGACAAGTGGAGTCAGGGGGACAAGGAAGAGAAAAATAATAAGTTGGTTTGTAGGGGCGGGTTTTACCGCTATCGGATGCCGGAAACCCAGATATTGATAAACCCGCCCTGCCCCAATCTGTCATTGATCAGACAATTACGGAATAACAAAAGCCTAAATAGTATTTTTCCTTTATAATCGTGATATTTCATCAAAGCTATAGATAGACCGGGTAAATTCAATGCTAAAAAAATTTAGAGGTGGATTTTTAATGGGAATTGGCTATATGCTCTCACCATTATCTTGGTGGAATGATTTATTTTTTAATATGCCCATTGCCTACCTTTTTGCCTATCTGTTCAGTTGGATTTTTCCTGATTTGTTCTTACCGCTCACCGCTGTTGGTTACTGGCTCTCAAACATTCTAGGAATCTTAATGATGCAACTGGGGGCAACAGATATGTTTTTTGAGCAAACGCGACGGAATTCTAAAAAAGATTTACTTATTGGTTTTGGCACGTCAACGGTTTACACCTTAGTTGTATTGGCACTGATGTATTTCCATGTTCTCGAATTTCCAGTGTTTTTAGTAAACTAGTAGAACTTCTAAGCACTTCTCAACGCCACAATTGGGTCAAGTTTCGCTGCTTGTCTGGCGGGAACAACGCCAAAGAATAAGCCAATTCCTCCAGACACGCTGACAGCCACGAGAATAGCCATGGGGGAAATTCCGGCTTTTAATGGCGTTACAGCACCGACAAGCAAAACGCCGCTCACACCAATTGCCGTTCCAATTATCCCCCCGGCGGCAGAGAGAATGATTGCCTCAATCATAAACTGAATTAGAATATCCTGTTCTCTAGCACCCACGGCTTTCCGCAGTCCAATTTCCTGGGTTCGTTCCCTAACTGACACCAGCATAATGTTCATCACGCCGATACCGCCAACAACTAAGGAAATAGCTGCGATCGCGGCGAGCATGATCGTTAATGCACCTGTCACCGTATTGACGATTTGTAAGATATCTTCCTGAGTTTGAACGCCAAAATCATCTTCACCCACAATTTTATGACGTCGCCGCAGTAAGTTTTCAATTTGAAACTGAGCCGCACTAATACTATTTCTATCCCTAGCAGAAATAGCAATCCAGCTAACTTCGACGCCGTAAGGAGATGTGCGTCCCCGCAATCGATTCGCCATCGTACTCAGAGGGATAAACACCGCATCATCCTGGTTATTTCCCAAAAAAGTACCTTTGGATTCCATCACCCCAATTACTTCAAAGCTAACATCTTTAATCCGTACCGATTGACCAATCGGATCTTGGTAGCCAAATATTTTTTCGACGATTTCAGAACCCAGAACGGCAACTTGGTTATTGCGTTTAATGTCAATATCGGTAAAAAACCGTCCTCTGGCAACATTAAAGCTACGAACAGATAGAAATTCTGGGGTCGTTCCTGTCACCAACGAATTGCTATTGCGATTGCGGTATGTGATTAAATATCTCAGATTAATTTGCGGGGCAACTTCCGCAACGGCTGGGACTTGAGTCGCGATCGCCTTAGCGTCTTCCAAAACCAATGTTTTGGGAAAATCAACCGTTGTCTGTTGCGCTTCACGAGAGCCAGGAATCACAAATAGGACATTGGGTCCGAGAGCTTCAAACTGTTCAGAAGCTAGCTTTTGCGCTCCTTGTCCAATCCCCACCATCGCGATCACGGAGGCATTCCCAATGATAATACCTAGCATGGTTAAGCTACTGCGTAGCTTGTTTGCCATCAAGGTTGTGGATGCCATTTTGATGCTTTCTACAATATCCATTGGTCATTTGTCATTGGTCATTATAGGATTATCGTGGTTGTAGGGGCGAGTCGCTGCACATAGTAGGCGGTGTAAGAATTAACCTATATCGACTCGCCCCTGTCTAAATGCAGTGTCAGATAATTACCGATACCCTGCGGGGGGCGACCCGGTAAAATTAAGGGTTAGGTAATGTTGATTGGGTATTGCGGGTCACCCCTACAATGTTTACCTAGAGAGGGTTTTTCGGAAGACGAACAGATCAAAGAGGTAACAAAGACGGATTGGCAATTAGCGATCTTGGTCACCCTTAAACTTCTCCACATTTCCCCTACTCTTCTTCGTCAGGATTATAGTTTTTAGGTAAATCAATAAACACCCGTTCTCCTTCTCTCAATCCACGGATAATCTGAGTTTTCTTCTCACTCGTGGCTCCAACTGTGACAGGTTTAAACTTAGGCTGATCTTCAAAATCAGGTACCATCACCCCATCTTTGCCCTTTTGAGTCACAACCGCCACTGTAGGAACAACCAGAGCATTGATAATGGGTTCCCCTAAAAAAGTCAAGTCAACATTCATACCTGAGCGCAATTTCTCTTGCGCTTCGGGTGCCAGGGCAACTCGCACTTGAAAAGTTGTAACATCATTCTCTTCAACAGCTTCTGGGGCAACCAGCCTCACCTGACCTCGGAAAGCCTGATCCGGAAACGCATCTGATTTCACTTGTACCGGCTGTTTTTCTTGAATTTGGCCAATATCAACTTCGGGAACCGCAGCCAAAACTTCCAGTTGTTGGGTGGCTAATGCCACGATTGATGTGGATGTAGCTGAAGCCGTACTCGATGCGGAGGTTGTCGGCGTGACAAATGCGCCAACCGTGGCATATTTCTGAGTGATAATTCCCGGAAAAGGCGCACGAATAATCGTGTCTTGTAGTTGGATGTAGGCAGCTTGGGCTTGGGCTTTCGCCGCTTCTACTGCAGCTTCGACTTGGGCAATTTCTTCTGGGCGAGTTCCCTTGAGCAGTTGCTGCACAGCGAAACCAGCTTCGTTGACCGCCGCTTTGAGCTGCACAATCTCTGGGCTAGCTTCATCCTCAGTGTTTTTAGTATTGCGGACTTGGGCTAAGCGTTGTTTGGCTTCCTCAAGCTGGGCTTTAGCGGTGCGGGCTTCAGTTAATGCCTCATCGAACCGATCTTGGGATACCACCCCCTCATCCACCAAGTACTTATACCGTTGGACTCGTACTGTGGCTAAATCTAAGCGAGAACTGGCAGTTTGGGCTTGAGCAACGGCTTGGTCAATTTCTCTAGGATTACCGACGAGAGCTTCAGCCAAACGAGCTTGTGCTTGCTGAAATCGCTGGTTGGCTTGGGCAATTTCTTCAGGACGAGGACCAGCTTTGGCTTCAGCGAGACGGGCTTGTGCCTGCTGTAGGTCAGCTCTAGCTCCTAAAAAGCGAGCTTTAACATCGTCTTGCTCCATTACCGCAACCACATCTCCCGCGTCAACCTGATCCCCTTGTTCGACTTCCAGCTTGACCAAACGACCCGACGTTTTCGGACTGAGGTTGACTGTTTGAATCGGTTGTACCGTGCCATTTGCTTTGATTTTCACCGCTAAATCCTGCACATCCACTGGCACAGTCAGTTCATCAAGGTTAATTTTGGCTGGTTTTGCCGCAATCACCCAATATCCAGCACCGCCCGCGACAAGAAGGCTGGCTGTGATGATTCCCATTATCCAAGGGAGAGGATTATTGACTTTACCCATAGTCTGTGTCAGGTTTCCCCATCAATCTGCTACAGCAGAGTTTTTGCTTTTAAGGAGTGAACACTTATTTTCCTCGCAAGGCGCAAAAACAAACAATCAATCATCTGTTTCCGTTGCACCGATTTGGCTATCTCAGTTGGTGCTACGTCAACGACGCCCGTCTAAGCCGTTCAAGTTCCTTTATTTCCATACTAACCGTACTGACCCCACCCTTGAGTACATTCAGCTATCGCTGTTTGACTGGTAGGGAATCACCGTCCTTGCAGGGCGGTGGGGATGTCAAATTTACGACTTAAAATAGATGTGGTAGAATCTAAGCTTTCAAGCGGAAAGATTATCAATTTAAGCTTGCCCATAAACTCTGCGCTATGGCGGATACTATCTTTGTTGAAGACATTGATTGGCGTATTATGGTCAAGGGCTTTTTAGGGAAGCATACGATTGACGCCCGGTTTGGGCAGTTTCGCTCTATCCTCAAGTGGGTTGGCAAGAAACAAGGGGTATTTGTGGGAGAAGTAGACCATCGGGGAACTTCTCAGACTTGCCCGAATTGCCGAATCACGGTCAGCAAAGAACTCTCAGACCGAATCCATGACTGTCGTGAGTGCCATTATGAAGTAGATCGTGATGTGGCGGCTGCCCAAGAAATCTGTAATCGTGGAATAGAAACGTATCCAGGGACTCTGGAGAAGCAAGAAATTGGCTCTCAAGTCGAGGTGTCGGGGGTTATGTGCCTAGATAACTGGCGTAGGGGAGCAATGCCCAATCGTGAGGTTGGGAAGCCGACGATGAATCAAAGATTACATCGTCGGAGGATGTCACCGTAGCTGAAGATTCCTTATTGTGGTTTGAGACTCCGCCGTGTTCAAACGTATTCTGTTATTGCCCATTTTTGTTCTGCTGGCTTGGTTGAGCAAACCTGCTCCTGTATCCGCCCAAGCCCTACTGCCCTATACTCTACAGCTCGATGCTGAGGAATTAGAGCAGCAAGGCTTGAATCTAGCGCAGGATGCCGTTCAGCTTACCCGTTTTCAGCAATACGATCTAGCATTGTCTAGAGCTAAACTAGCAACTCAGCTTGCCCCCAATAGTTTTGAAACTTGGTTTATTTTGGGAACCTTGTATGTACAAAACCAGCAATTGGATGAGGGAATTGAGGCGCTTTCTAAGGCTCAATCCTTGAAACCCGAAGAGGCTGGTGTTCTCTTCTCCTTGGGAAATACCTATTTTCAGAAAGGGGACTATCGGACAGCTGTCTCCAAATTAGAAGCTGGTTTGAAGCTAGAATCTGATGTTCCCGAAGCATTGTTTGATTTAGGCAACGCCTACTATATGCTGGATCAGTATCCAATGGCGATCGCGGCATACCAAAAAGCTGCTGCTCAGGGAACCAGCGATACGTGGCCCGTGTGGCCCGCAATCAATAATATTGGGTTGGTCAAGTATGAGCAGGGAGATGTGGCTGGCGCGATTGAGAAATGGCAAGCTGCGATCGCGATTGATCCAGAAGCCGCTGAACCAAAGCTGGCTATAGCGGTAGCACTTTATACCCAAGGGGAGCAAGACAGAGGACTTGCCCTAGGGGAAACTGCCCTCCGCTCAGATGAGCGTTATGCTGATTTAGAGTTCCTCAAGGAAAATCTTTGGGGGGAACGTCTGATCTCTGATACTCAAAAATTCTTGGCAAACCCCAGAATCCAGGCAACCATTGCCCCTAGTGGCAATGTTCCTGTACAAGTGGAAGTTACCCCTTAAATCAAAATTTGAGTGAATAAACAAAACCGATAGCAAGCTTTCTGAAGTTTTTCATCCTCTATATTTTGCCGAAACGGTTGTGGTATTTAGCAAGACTCTAGTGGTTCGGCAATGTCAGCACCCAGTTACAAAGGATTAATCGTCCTCTACCAAGAAGGGTCCCCGCTTCGTGAGAATTTTGGAAAAAACGCGAAGATTAATGGAATCGTCTTCTACAATCAGAACGGTTTTCATAGGCATTGCATCAAGAACATTATCTTTTCCCCAAAAGTGCGATGTGATCATCAGTCTGATAGGGACTGGGCAATACAGACCAAGTTCTCTATCCCGGCTTCCCCTACCCCCCCTGTTCCCGGTAGCTCTGATCGACTAGGATTGAAAACGACTCGGTATTAGGGGATGGTATCAACGGGAACCGATAGCAAGGGTTGTGACATCTCTTACACCGAATCAAAGATTACGGTGTAAGCTTCCAAGACAATCCGGCTATTGCTTAGGAGACTCTTGGCTTTATTAACGACACGGGATGCCCCACCGCGCCGGAACAATACAAAGTTTTGTTCACCCAATGTAGCTGCATAAATTTTACCCGTCCACAGATGCAACTACGAGTAGCTTGTTTCTGAACCCAACCCCATATTCGGTGGTTGTCTTGGTTCGGTGTACAGGCAGCGGTTAGCTGTGATTGATTAACCTGTACAATGATATAGTAGCATCTTGAAATCAGATTGACAACTATGCACCAAGTGACAACACGAGTATCAGACAGGGAATATGAACACCTAGCTAGATTTTGCAAAGCAACATAGAGAACCCAGTCAGATGTTACCGTGAACTGATCTGAAAGTTGTCAATCTCCGGGGTATTGAACCCCATCGATTGACCGCCTATCCATCCCAACGCCAACCTGATTACAGGTATGGTGTGGGGCTTCCGGCAAAAAAGCTAAACTTTCTCATCCTCTGTATTTTGCCGAAACTGTTGTGGTACAGTACATACGTACTTTAGTAAGACTCCAGTTTTTCGGCAATGTCAGCACCCAGTTACAGAGGATTGATGTCCCGATCCGAAGATTGGTTATTGGAGGCGTCGCTTTCACTCAGGTTTGACTAATCATCTTTAGGCAGAAGTGCCAGGATTTGATCGACAAACTGTTGATGATCCACAACAGGTTTAGAGATATAACCATCAGCACCACTTTGCTTAAGGAAGTTTTCGCGATCGCCTTCCATAGCATGAGCCGTGACTAATATAATGGGCAGATTGCTGGTTTGAGCATCAGCTTTGAGCATCTGGGTAATCTTGATGCCGTCCACTGGCTTACCCTGGTAAACACTGTGAGCCAGGGAAACATCCATCAAGATAATATCTGCATCTCCCGCGTGGGCAATTTTCATGACCTCCTCTACATCTTCGGTTCCCTTGACATTCAAGCCACCCCGCTTCGTGAGAATTTTAGAAAAAACGCGAAGATTAATGGGATCGTCTTCTACAATCAGAACGGTTTTCATGGGCGTTGCATCAAGAAAGTCGTCTTTTCAACAAAAGTGCGGTTTAATCATCAGTCTGACAGGGACTGGGCAATGTTGCCACCAAAAAAATCAAATTTTCATCTCGTTGTGGTTAGAAATTAGGAAACAGAACTCATGGCAAAACAGTTGAATCTGCTGGCGACTGGTCAAGTTATTCCCACGCCCCTCCATGCAGAGATGCAACAGTCATATCTTGAATATGCCATGAGTGTCATCGTTGGGCGTGCCCTGCCAGACGTTTGCGACGGTCTAAAGCCCGTGCATCGGCGTATCTTGTATGCCATGTACGAATTGGGTTTAACACCCGATAGACCCTACCGCAAGTGCGCTCGCGTAGTGGGTGATGTTTTGGGGAAATATCATCCCCACGGGGATCAAGCTGTATACGATGCTATGGTGCGCTTGGTCCAAGACTTTTCCACTCGCTATCCACTATTGGGGGGTCATGGCAATTTTGGGTCGGTGGATAACGACCCACCGGCTGCCATGCGTTACACAGAGACGCGGCTGTCTCCCATTAGTCATGAAGCCCTCCTATCAGAAATTGGCGAGGCAACCGTTGATTTTATCGATAATTTCGACGGCTCTCAACAAGAGCCAGTGGTTTTACCCGCTCAACTACCCATTTTACTGCTCAATGGTTGCTCTGGCATCGCGGTTGGCATGGCAACCAATATTCCTCCTCATAATCTGGGCGAGATTGTGGATGGGCTAATCGCTTTGATTGATCGCCCGGATCTGGCGGATGAGAAATTGTGGAAATTAATTCCAGGACCGGATTTTCCCACGGGGGGTGAAATTATCGATACGTCGGGAATTCGGGATGCCTATAGCAGTGGGCGGGGCATTATTCCAGTGCGGGGAATCGCTAAAGTGGAAGAGATTCAAGTGGGTCGCACTCGCCGTCATCGCCGCACGGCGCTCATTGTCACCGAATTACCCTACCAAGTAAATAAGGCGGCTTGGATTGAAAAAATTGCCGATCTGGTCAACCATGGACGCTTAGAGGGAATTGCCGATTTGCGCGATGAAAGCGATCGCCGGGGGATGCGGGTGGTTGTGGAACTCAAACGGGACGCTCATCCTGGGGATGTTCTCAAACACCTCTATAAACAAACTCCCCTACAAAGTAACTTTGGCGCAATTATGCTGGCATTGGTCAATGGACAGCCCCGCCAGCTACCCCTACGGCAATGTCTGGAAGAATTTTTAAGGTTCCGTGAACAAACCCTGACTCGGCAATATACTTATGAACTTGACCAGAAACAACAACGGCGTCATCTGGTGGAAGGGTTATTGATCTGCTTGAAACAACTCAATCGCGTTATTGAAATCCTCACCCATGCGGCTGATGGCACAACCGCCAAAACTCGTTTTCAAGAGCAGTTAAACCTGAGTGAGAGTCAAGCTGATGCCATCCTCGCCATGCCGATGCGCCGCCTCACGGGGTTAGAACGGCAAAAACTTCAGACTGAATTTGAGGAACTCACCACCCGAATTGAAACCCTCCAGGGATTACTCAGTAGCCGAAATGAATTACTCAAAGCCCTGAAAAAAGAGTTGCGATCGCTCAAACGCAAATACGCTGATCCACGTCGCACCAAGATCCGATCGCCGAAATCTCTCAAAGAACCAAAACAGCCAAAATCGGAAAAACAGACCAGTAAGGGAAGCCAAACGTCACAGAACCCTAAAACCTCTACCTCAAAATCCCCATCGCCGAGTCCTAGCGACACGGAAGCCGAACAAACGGTTCTGGAGTTTACCTATCAAGGACATGTACAGCGACTGCGTTCGGCACCTGATCCCAAATCCCAACCCTCGATAAAAGATGGGAACGATTTTGTGGTTCAGACGCAGCAAACTACCACCCAGTCAGAATTTGCCACCCTAACCAGTGGGGGGAAAGCCTACCCCTTGAAAGTGCAAGATATCCCGCCAGCCGCCGGACGCAAGCAAGGCATCCCCTTGACTCGTCTTCTCCCCGATGCGGCTCAATCCGAAACTGTTATTGCCCATTTTCGACCCCTAGAACTCACCGAATCTCTCAGCCTGATTTTGCTCACGCAACAGGGGCGAGTTAAGCGTCTTCCCGCTACAGAGTTACTTAACCTAACGGCACGGGGTTTAACGCTGATCAAACTCAAAGAGGAGGATTCTCTTGCCTATGTTAGCCTTGCTCGACCCAATGATGATCTGATTATTGCCACCAGTAGTGGGCGCTTATTACGCTTTGAAATTAACGACGAAAATTTGCCGATTATGGGGCGTACAGCCCAAGGAAATCAAGGGTTGCGACTGCGGCGTCGGGAGCAATTAGTTGGATGTGTGGCGATCGCTCCCAACGAGAATCTTTTACTGGTATCTGAGCAAGGCTATGGCAAACGCCTAGGACTCAATGTAGTCAGGCGCATCAAACGCGGGGATCTCGGCACTCAAGCCCTTCAGTTTAAAACATCGACGGATCGGTTGATCGGATTAGTCAACGCCTCTCAAACAGAGACGGCTGTTTTGCTAACCAGTGATAATCAAGTCATGAATGTATCGTTAAAATCTGTAAAGTTGTCCGGCAAAGATGGGTGTGGCGATCGCTTGGTTAAACTCAAGTCCGACGAAACAATTATCACCGTGACAGAAATCCTCCCGTGAAAGTCCACTGCTTCTTCTGTGTCTCAAGGGTTAACAACAGAAAACTTTTCGATCGGCTAGATATAGTTCTATAGTAGGGGGTAAATAGCTGTCAGCACCAGTATAGAAAATTCAACTTAAGTTGTAGAGTGGTAGTCCAACCATGACCGATCAAAAACGACCTCCGATTGCGCCACCCCCCCCACCCCGCGTTCCTCCAGCCCCACCGCCACCGCCAAGGGGGGCAGTTCCCCGGCAAGCTCCCCCAGGTGCGACGCAAGCGATGCCCTCTCAAACGATGCCGATGCCGCCCAAAGCGGGTCAATCTGCATCAGCTCCTACCGCCGTTAAAACAGCACCCAGTTCTCGTCAAGCTTCACCCGGCGCTAAACCCCGGACACCACCACCGAGTGCGGGACTTGCTCCCGGACAGCCAACATTAGCCCAGCTTATCCGCGAGGCTTATGACAAGGGATTTTCTGACGTTCACGTTGGTGTGGGTGAAGTCCCTCGGATGCGAAACCGAGGGGAAATGGAACATACAGAGTATCCTGTAACTGATCAAGCGACGTTTATGAGTTGGTTGCGGGAAATCCTCACGGATGAAGAAATTCGCCGTTTCCAAAACGAACTCGAGTTTGATGGTGCAGCACAGTATGACTTTGCCCGGGTGCGGATTAATATCTTCGACTCCCTGACTGGACCTGCAATAGTCATGCGCTTGATTCCACTCAAGATTCTGACAATGGAGCAGTTGCGACTCCCTCCAATTCTCAGGGATGTCTGTCATTACCACAAGGGTCTGATTTTGGTCACAGGTCCAACCGGTTCAGGTAAGTCAACGACGCTAGCTGCGATGATTGACTACATGAACAAGGAGATGCCGAAGCATATCATTACGATTGAAGACCCGATTGAATTTGTTCACAAAAGCCAAAAAGCCCTAATTAAACAGCGGGAAGTCGGCGCTCATACCCTCCAATTTGACAACGCTTTAAAAGCCTCCTTGCGGGAAGATCCGGATGTGATTCTGGTGGGGGAAATGCGGGATAGAGGTACCGTTAACACAGCGCTGAAAGCCGCTCAGACGGGTCACTTGGTTATGGGAACGCTGCACACGAACAGTGCGGTGAAGACCATTGAACGGATTCTCAATCTTTATAATCCAGAAGAACAACACGCCATCCGTATCGCTTTTGCTGAATCAATGGTGGCAATCATTGCCCAAGGGTTATGTCGCACCACTGATGGTAAACGTGCCGCCTTCCACGACATTCTGATTAATACAGAAGCGATTCGGGATTATATCCGCAAGGGTGAATATGAGGAAGTTCACGAACTGATGGCGGCTAATGAATTTGACGGCATGATGACGATGAATAAGTCCTTGTTTAACCTTTATCAGGAAGGGCGTATCACCGAAGAAACTGCCCTAGAAATGTCGCCGACTCAAAACGAAATGGCGATGATGTTACGGGGTCGTGTTTAATTATCATTTGCCATTTATCATTTGGCATTTGTTATATGTCAGGACAAGGCAGGGGAAAGCAACTCTCATCTTATCCGCTGCCTTTACCTGCCCATAATTTAAAATCAACAATCAACAATGAACGAGATTCAACGCTCGTTTTCTCAGTTATTTAAGGGTATTGCTCTGTTTACACCAGGGGGAGATTTAATTTATGGCATTGATCCGAGTAAACAAGAGCATTGGCATTTGCATCTGTGTGCGAGTTTGCAAGAAATGCTCGGATTACCGGAACCGCCCCATTTTTTAGTGCCGGGATATACTGGCACAATTGATCGCTGGCTCGATCCTTATACCCAACAGATGCGAACGTCAGCAGAACTTTATCCGCCCATCCAGCATCATCAGGCATTGCTGAATGCTGTGTTTGGTGTCAGGAACGTGGTGTGGCAAGTTGCGCCTTGGCGGGAAGAGTGCTGTGATCCAATAGTTTTGGAGACATATCGCGATCGCTTTCCCCAACTGTGGCAAGATCACGATTTGATTATCCGTTGCGATCGCCCGGAGCAATGTACACAACAGTTGTCTGATGCTAATTCTAGGCATGATCACGATTCAAGCCTGATCAAATCTCCTCAGAGTTATGCTTGGTCTATACCAGAACGTTGGACGATTCAACAAACGTCGTGGCAAGAATCCTCCCACCCACCGTCTACAGGGATTGATCCTCTCTTATCCTCTAAATCAGATAGGGAATCGAATCCTAGTGAATCTCAATCTACACCCTTAACTACCCCTAGTTATGTCTTGCGCTTATTTGTATCTGGACACAGTGGATCAACTGAACATATCCTGAAAAAACTACATCAGTTAATCGAGCAATCCCTACAACATCCTTACACTCTAAAAGTGATTGATGTATTTAAACATCCTGAACAAGCGGAAGCCAATCAAATTTCAGCGACTCCCACACTGCTGAGAGTTTGGCCCCCCCCTGTCCGACGTATTGTTGGAGATTTGAATAACTTGGAAAGTATTTTACGTGTACTTATTGCTCCAGAAGCTAAACTATAAAAACTGAATTTTGTGTGAGAGAAACATAGTTAAGCTAATTCACAATACGTTCTTGGTTTTTATTTTTATTGATTAAACTGAAGTTGACCCAGATTTAAGATTAGCCACTTGAGGAGTGCGTCCCTTTAAACCTGTCATTAATTGCAGAGCATAACATTTAACGGGATACAGATGACGCAACATCCATAATCCCAGGCGACGTAGGGTAACGATAGGCAACCAGTTATTAGAAAACATTCGATCTAAGAAATCAGTAAAGCCTAAAATGACTAGATTTTCACTTTTGCGCCACTGTTCGTAGCGCTTGAGGATCTGTTCGTCTCCGATATCTTCACCCTGTTGATGGGCTTCCTGTATGACTTGGGCAAGGGCTGCGGCATCTCGGATGCCCATATTTAGCCCTTGTCCACCCACAGGATGGCAACAATGGGCGGCGTCGCCAATGAGGGCGAGGCGGTGCTGGGTGTAGCGATCGCTTTGCATTAACTGTACGGGAAAGACAATGCGATCGCTATCTAATTCTAAATGCCCCAAAAGTCCGCCCGTGCGGTATTCTAGAAGTTCGAGGAATTCCTTTTCATTTAAGTCTTTTAACTGTTGGGCTTCGGCGTGAGGGGCTGTCCATACCACCTGACAGCGATTTTCAGCCAGAGGAAGTACACCCATCGGACCACTCTCCCAAAAACGTTCAAAGGCGGTATCATTATGGGATTTCTCGGTTTTAATGCGGGCGGTGACGCAGGATTGCCAATATTTCCAACCTTTTGTCCCGATTCCGGCGGCTGTACGAATACGCGATCGCGAACCATCAGCGGCGACAACTAAGCGCGATCGCAACTGCTGAGATATTCCATCCACGTTTACCGTAACCTCTACCCCAGAGGCTTGATACTTGACATCAACCACTTCCGCTGGAGACAACCAGCTTACAGTCGGACAATCTGCCAAAAACTCATACAGCGACGTAAGCAGGGGACGATGTTCGCCCACATACCCCAAATCCTGGGTACCTAAATCGGTGGGGTGAAATTGCACAAATTTGGGATAATCGCCATCACAGAGGCGAATTTGCCGATAGGTGGCAATTTGCGGCTGAATAGTCTGCCAAACCCCAATTCCTTGGAAAATGCGCCCAGAAAGCAGCGAGAGGGCGTAAGCTTGCCGTCTGGCTACGGCGACTGACTTGGGTTTTGCCTCAATCAATCCAATCCGCAACCCGGAATTTTTCAACGCACAGGCGAAGGTTGCGCCGACAATACCGCCGCCAACGATGACCAGATCGTAGTCAAAGGTTTGATTGTATGCCTGTTCTTGCGTCATTTTCAGAGAATGTATCGAAATGATAAGCATTTTTACTTTTCTTCATTTTGACGCGGATAGCTGAAGAGGGCAAGTTGCGGGTGCATTTGTCGGGGCGGGTTTCACCATTATCGTTTCGGTTGCACCCATAAGTGACTAAACCCGCCCCGACTTTCGTCGGTTTAGTTGCGGCAAAATGTAAACCTAATAGGTCACATTGTGATTCTACCAGGATGTGATCCAGTAGGGTTACTTATCCGACAACGCGCGATCGCACACCTCTCCTACTCATCAATTACCGCTGTGCGGTCAAGCAATAGCAGCGATCTCAACTGATCAGTATCCATATCCGTGACCCAGTTTTCACCCGCTTCTACTGTCTGTTCTGCCAACTGCTTCTTACTTTCAATCATGTCATTAATCCGTTCTTCCAACGTCCCTGTACAGACAAACTTATGCACCTGCACATTACGAGTTTGACCAATTCTAAACGCCCGATCTGTCGCCTGATTCTCCACCGCCGGATTCCACCAGCGATCGATGTGAAAAACGTGATTTGCCCGGGTCAGATTCAGTCCAGTTCCCCCCGCTTTTAATGAAAGAATCAGAATCGGGGGTCCTTCGGGGTCATTTTGAAAACGGTCAATCATTTCCTCTCGTTGATTCTTGCGGGTTGCGCCATAGAGGAACAAGATTTCCTGATCAAATTGTTTTGCCAAATAAGGTTGCAACAGCTTACCCCATTCAGCAAACTGGGTGAAAATTAAAGCGCGATCGCCTTCAGAAATTGCTTCGTCTAACATTTCCTGTAAACGCAGTAATTTCCCAGAACGCTTAGCATCTTTTAAGGTTTTCTCTTTTAATAATTGGGCAGGATGATTACAGACTTGCTTGAGTCGCATCAGCAAGGTTAAAATTAACCCTTTGCGCTTAATTCCCTCTGCCGCTTCAATTTCTACCAATGATTCATCCACCAATTTCTGATAAAGGGTTGCCTGTTCTGCTGCAAGTCCACAGAATACCGTCATCTCCTGTTTTTCCGGTAAATCCTGAATAATCGTCTTATCAGTTTTCAGACGGCGAAGAATAAAAGGTTGCACTAACGATCGCAAAGTTTGCAACGAACCCCTGTCGCCAAACTTCTCAATCGGCATAGCAAACCGCCGCTGGAAAAATTGGCGATCGCCTAAATATTGGGGATTGAGAAAATCTAAAATTGACCACAACTCCGACAATCTGTTCTCCACAGGTGTCCCCGTTAAGGCAATGCGAAATTCCGTCGGTAGTTTTCGCACGGCTTGCGACTGTTTCGCCCCTGGATTTTTGATATTCTGCGCTTCATCTAATACGACACCTTGCCAAGATACAGCTTCTAGAGTTGTGGCATCTCGATACACCAATGGATAACTGGTAATCACTAAATCCTGATTCTTAACCGCTTTAGCAAATGTCTTGCCTTTTGACCGTTTATCACCGTGGTGAACCATGGCTTTGAGAGTAGGAGCAAATTTTTTCACTTCCCGTTCCCAGTTCCCCAGTACCGATGTGGGACACACCAATAATGTAGGCGATTCCAGAACATCTTGTTCTTTTAAATGAAGCAGAAAGGCAATGGTTTGAATTGTGTTATGACAAAGAATGTTATTTGCCACAAAGTTGTGATGGTGGCTGACTTCAAAATCATACACCCATCCCTCATAGTCGATATCCTCGATGTCCTGAATCTGACAGTAGAAAACGTCTTGATCCAGGATATTTTGTAAGTATTCTGATGAGAATAAAGCAGAAAGCTTTTTGAAGGCAGAGGGCAGAGGGCAGAAGGCAGAAGGTAAGGAGGAAGGTGGCAAGGTAGAAGTCAATGAGAACTGTTCAGAAAGACTTGATATCACTCGTTCTCGACTAGCCCGTGAAAAGGGTTGTGAGACTAAATTCTGGTTATCTACCTCTATAATCCAGTCCGCGTAGGCGGACTTTGTTTGTGTAGCTGCGACTTCCAGTCGCCAGGTTTCTGGTTTACAGATTTCTTCCAGTTTCCGCTGTTTTTCTGGACAATTAAATCCAATTACTTGTAAGAATCGACGTACTGAATTTCCACCAATTGTACAAATATATACGGATTTTCTGTCTGATATAGTAGATTTGTCAGGGCGCAAGGATGGTGTCCCTACGGTCATCTGTACTTCATCGGTTTGGGAATCGTTAGAGTCAGTGTGAAGAAGAGATTTGCCATTGGTTTCTCGTTTGTGTTGTGGTGTAATCTGCAACCAAATTCCCAAGCGCCGTAGTAATACAGAGAGTTGTTGAATCAGTAAAGGGGAAGCTGTACTGATTTCAATACTCCGCATCTGAGAAATAACAGACGCTTCCGCATCGAAATAGTTTTGGAGGAAGATCTTCACCGTATCTAGATCTGCCTGCATAATAAAATCTGGGATAGATTTACTATCGGATCGCATCCCCCAACTGTATCCTTTGGTTTGTAAGAATTCTCGGTAGGCTTGGCTATCGATTCGCAGATCTGGCACTCGATTCGGGTAGGTACAAATGCTAGGGTTATTGATTTTTATGTTGTACCGCTGACCGATTTTTTGGAAGATCTGGAGTAAGTCTTGTAAACAGTCTTTGTCTTTGTGCGAAATGTTGACCCTTGCTCGATCCGATTGCTCACATCCTTCACATCCTTCGGCAATTTGCCAAGCCAGAAACTTGACAAAATCCGGATCTTCGGGTTGCCCCTGCCAAATCATTTTGGCAGGTACACAGACGTAATCCCCCACCTGAAAATTAGTCGTCCAACCGTGATTGGTTAAGAGTTTATGACGATAGGTAATCGTAATTTGGCTTCCATCTTTAAGCTTAACGGTGCGTAGTTTTTCCTGCACTCGCTGGCGATAGAGACGCTGAATGGGAGCGGTGGTCATTTTATGGGTTTGTGAGTCAATGGCATTAATCAGTAACGACTCTGTTGGCTGACTCCAAAATCCCTCCCCATCAAATTCCGCTTCTGTTGCATACTGTTTCCAAATATCTTCAGCTTGGATAACTGTTCCATTGACGGAAATTAATGTACTAGGCGCGACGCATTTTCCCAATCCCATATCGTCCGCTAAACAAGCACCTAACCCCCAGCGTTCTAAAAATGCAAGCCAACTGGCTCCTCGGAGTTGATACGGGCGTAATGTGCCGTTAAAGTCTTGGGGAACTTCAATGGGTTCAATCGTGCGATTTCCGGTGAGATTGGTAATTAATTCTTGCAGCGCCCCGGATGCTTCAAAGTGAACAACAGGCAGTTTTCCTAATGTTTTGGTATCTCCTGTCGCCAGTCGCAAGGCGTCTTCTACTGACAGACTCATATCTTCCTTTGATGCTGTCAGAATGGTGTGCGCCGCCCGCGCATCCGCAGGTTGTAGAGCAATCCATTCCCCATTGACTTCAACTAACGGGGATTTGAGTGACATCAGGCGCTGGAATTCTGATTTGGAGAGTTTAGTATCACCAATTGCCAAATCCCACTTAAATTTAAGCAGGCTTTGTAAACCCAAACGTTCCTCTTTCTTCGATTTAGGCGCTTCTGCGGTAATACTAATACCGAGGCGTTTTTCCCCTGATCCGGGGGCTAATCCTGGGGGTAAGATAATGCCCAAGCCACTGTCTTGCAGTCGCCATGCACTGGCTTTGATAAATTCATATACTTGGACGGGGTTGAGTTCACAAAACTGGGGACAGCGTTCGTGTAAGCTGGCTTCTAGGGGGGGATAGAGGCGAGAGGCTAACCCTAATCCTTTAAGTAAGGTTTCCTGGGGCTGTTCAATGGTTCGCCCGTGATAGTCTAATTGTTCGACAGGATGCCGCCAAATTGTTTTGGCATCGACTAATAAGTCAGCATCATCCATGGCTTGCAAGCAATAGTCAAGCCGCCAGTTTGTTTCATCGGGTTCAGGGGGTTGTAATACTAAGCATGTGCGAAAGAGATTTTGGGTTAAATCTTGGGTGGTGGGGGTAACCAGGTGCTGTTGGATAGATGTTGTCCAAGTGGACAATGCAGTATCCAAACGTGCGATCGCCATCGGTTCGACTTTTAGGCTATCCTTGTCGCTACAGAGGGCTTGCAGCCATTCGGGTAGGGGTGAGGTAGCGGTTGGGGGTGATAGCGACTCTACCCAATTTTTCACCTGAGTATTAATGGCGTCTCGTAAAAAGTTCAGAATTAGGGATTGGGGATGTAGAGACGTTGCATGCAACGTCTCTACATTATCCTCATACGCTTGACAAGCTAAGGGCATGGATTGGGTAAACTCGGCTAAGCGAGTTTGATCGGTAGCACTGTCGAGGAGGGGTTGCCAGTAAGCGATGGCTTCGTCGTTGGGCTGACGATAGAGTCCTGGTACAAATTTACACCGAGTTAGTAAGTCTAAACTCCAGCGATAGACATGAGTCCAAAACCGTAAGTCTGATCCGACGTAATTATCGGAGACGTTGAATCCTCCTAAGGGTAGAGATTGAAGAAAGGGTAGGGCGGCGGAGGGGGTGAGACGGTATCCACTGACAGACCATTTTTGCAGTTCTAGGGATGAGGAGTCTGTCTCGTCTGTAGGGGGGAGTTGGGCAGAAAGAAGCGGGTAGGCTGATGTCTTAGAAGCTGTGGGGTGAGTGGGTAAAACTAGCAGGTGGGTTTGCCAAGAAGCGATCGCACTCTCAGCGTCGGCTTGGCTTTTTCCCGTTTCTGGTTCAGGAATGGTTAGGCTGCGATCGCGTAAAAATTCCCTTAACTCCGCCTGTGTCATCCCAAAGGGATGGGGCATAATCTGATTCTTGGCAGCAGAGTCCACGGAGGCTAAAGGACGCCACCGTTCTCCCCAAATAAATAAATAATTATTAGATTCGCGAGTAATCCAACTACCATGTAAAATTGCCATGTTTATAGAAAAATGAAAATAGAATCCAATACTATCAATTGCTACTTGTCCAATTTTAAAGGATGGGTGTGAGGCAGCAATTCTCGCACTCACCACTCTCGCACTCAGTCAGGGCGGGTTTAGTCGAATCTCTTGTGAGGGAAAAAACGATAATAGTGAAACCCTCCCCTACTGAACTCAAAACTCAGACGGGCTATGGCACATCTGGGACATTCAAAACTCAAAATTCAAAACTCAAAACCCTTATCAAAGCAGCATTATTCCATAAATGCTAGGATTGCGACAGAGAAAAAAACATGATAAACAGAGAAGGGTAACGAACCAAATGGTAGAGTTAGACAAATCAATATCCTTTGATGGACGGGATATTCGGCTAAGAGTCGGTCTACTAGCACCCCAAGCTGGGGGAACTGTACTAATTGAATCAGGAGATACAGCGGTTTTAGTCACGGCGACTCGCTCAGCGGGTCGAGAAGGCATCGATTTTCTCCCCTTATTAGTGGACTACGAGGAAAGACTGTATGCAGCCGGTCGAATTCCAGGTGGCTTTCTGCGGCGAGAAGGGCGTCCTCCGGAAAAAGTAACACTTACCAGCCGTCTGATTGACCGCCCGTTGCGCCCCTTGTTTCCCAGTTGGCTGCGCGATGATATTCAGATCGTAGCAACAACCTTGTCCATGGATGAACAAGTGCCACCGGATGTGTTGGCGGTAACTGGGGCATCAGTAGCGGTACTGCAAGCGAAAATTCCATTCTATGGTCCCATGGCAGCAGTACGGGTGGGGCTAGTTGGAGATGATTTCATTATTAATCCAACTTACCGCGAAATCGACAACGGTGATCTAGATTTGGTGGTCGCGGGTTCTCCCCAAGGCGTGATTATGGTGGAAGCCGGGGCGAATCAACTGCCAGAACGGGATATTATTGAGGCGATTGAATTTGGCTACGAAGCGGTGCAGGATTTAATTGCAGCTCAGCAAAACCTGCTCAAAGAGTTGGGGATTGAGATGACCCAAGTACAAGCGCCAGAAACCTCATCGGAACTGGAAGAGTTTATCCGCGATCGCGCCACGAAACAGATTAAGCAGGTATTGTCTCAGTTTGACTTAGATAAGCACGGTCGCGACGAAGCCTTGGACGAGATTAAGGAAAAGGAAATTCTGAGTGCGATCGCACAACGTCCAGAAGATGACCCCTTGCGCGTCGCCGCCGCTGATTCTCAATTGCTCAGTAGTGTATTCAAAGGCTTGACCAAGAAGCTGATGCGATCGCAAATTGTCGAAGACGGTGTGCGTGTTGATGGGCGTAAACTGGATGAGGTACGTCCGGTGTCTTGTAAGGTGGGTTTATTACCCGCCCGTGTCCATGGGAGTGGTTTATTTAACCGAGGCTTGACTCAAGTGCTGTCTACGGTGACCTTGGGAACGCCTGGGGATGCTCAAATGTTGGATGATCTCAATCCAGAAGAAGAGAAGCGTTACCTGCACCACTATAACTTCCCGCCCTTTTCCGTGGGGGAAACCAAACCCATGCGATCGCCGGGACGCCGGGAAATCGGTCATGGGGCGTTAGCGGAACGGGCGATTATTCCCATATTACCGCCGCAAAATGAGTTTCCTTATGTGATTCGGGTGGTATCGGAGGTGCTCTCGTCCAATGGTTCAACCTCGATGGGTTCGGTTTGTGGATCGACGCTAGCGTTAATGGATGCAGGGGTTCCGATTACCAAACCCGTCAGTGGTGCGGCGATGGGATTGATTAAAGAAGGCACGGAAGTCCGGATTCTCACCGATATTCAAGGGATTGAAGACTTTTTGGGCGATATGGACTTTAAAGTCGCGGGAACAGATACTGGGATTACTGCCTTACAAATGGACATGAAAATCACCGGTCTGCCCATGGAAACCATTGCCAAAGCGATTGAACAAGCTAAACCGGCGCGACTGCACATTTTAGAAAAGATGCTAGCGGTGATTGACAAACCCCGCCCCGATCTTTCTACTTTTGCCCCACGCTTACTGACGATGAAGATTGATCCTGACCTGATTGGGTTGGTGATTGGTCCTGGCGGTAAGACGATTAAAGGAATTACGGAACAAACTGGTGCCAAAATCGATATTGATGATGATGGCACGATTACGGTTTCTGCTGTTGAAGGAGAAAAGGCAAAGAAAGCCATTACCCTGATTCAAGGGATGACTCGTCGCTTAGAAGAAGGGGATGTTTATGCCGGTCGCGTGACTCGGATTATTCCCATTGGTGCGTTTGTGGAAGTGTTACCAGGGAAAGAGGGAATGATTCACATTTCCCAACTGGCAGATTATCGTGTGGGTAAGGTCGAAGATGAGGTTGCTGTTGGCGATGAAGTGATTGTCAAAGTGCGAGAAATTGACAATAAAGGTCGGATTAATCTGACTCGTTTGGGAATTCATCCCGATGAAGCAGCCGCAGCGCGTGCAGCAGCGACAACTTAGATGGTTTTGGAGTTAGCTGAACGTTAAATCAATTGTCAGCAAGCCGCAGCATCCGCCAAGAACTCAAGTTCTTGGCTGAAAGCTTAAGTCCATTAAAATGGACTAAAACTTTTATCCAGTCAGCTCGATTCTGACTTGAGTAGGGTGGGCATTGCCCACCAACCTTAAGTCAGCAGCATCCAGCTTAAGTCCATTAAAATGGACTAAAACTCTTATCCAGTCAGTACCGTTAAAACCTTTATCCATGTATCCGCTTTAGCTTCATTCACCGGCTTGAGTGGTATCCCCGCCCGTAATCCTTCGATTAACGCCTCTAGCTGTTTTCCTTGATTAAATAACCGATTCCGGTTCCCTGTTTCCGATTCTCGATACCCTGAAAATTCACACCGGAATCCGATCAAAATAACATCGCCGTCGCAACGCCTGTCGCAGTAGCACCTGATATTCCTGCTCCTCTATCGTACAAGCGCCAAAGCGAGATAAGTGAGGATTCATCATTTGAACATCAAACAACAAAAAGCCGCGCGATCGCAACCGCTCGACTAACTTAACTAACGCCACCTTTGAGCCTTCCGGAATCCGGTAAAACATGGATTCGCCAATAAACGCGCCGCCAATTACAATCCCTAAAACCCCACCCGCTAGCTCATTTCCTTGCCAGGTTTCAAAGCTATACGCCCAACCTTCCTGATAAAGTAACCAATAAATTTCCTGGAGTTCCGCAGAAATCCAGGTACTTTCCCGATTGGCACAACCGGCAACAACGCCTTTAAAGTCTCGGTTAATTGTCGTGCTAAACCGCTTCTGATTTAAAACCCGCTGTAGTGATTTGGGATAGCGAAACCGCTCGTCTAAGGGAATGATTGCTCGCTGGCGACTGGAGTACCACCCTAATGATCGGGTTTCATCCGCCATCAAAAAATAGCCTTGAGCATATCCTTGGATTATTGTCGGAATATTTAACTCCATGGTGATCGAACTCGATTGAGAGTCCCTGTTCTTGAACCGCTAAACTTCAGTTTAAAATTTTCCTGATCGGACATAATTTCGCTATGCTTAAAAATAAAATAATATTTTTCAATGATGCTCCTCACATCATCTCTTTTGAGGTTGACAAATTAAACAATTTATGTTTGCTTAATAGCAAGTTGTGATTCACCGTACTGTATTAGGGAGACAAGCAAGTATAGATAAGGGAGAGAAAATACTAGAGACGAACACAACTCTGGCTGAAAAATGCCGATCCCAAGAATGGTAGTTTTCCCATCCCGAAAATAAACATTTTGGCTTTTAACGTTTTATGGCTGAACCTATTCCCCCCGTTACCCTTCCCCCTGCTGAAAATGCCCAGCAGGAAGGAAAATGGTTGCGAGACGCTTTGGTTCACTGGCTGGATCATGAATTTTTGCCAGAACCAGCGAATCAGGACATTGCCGATCGCGCCTCCCAAATCTTTGTCCGCCAACGATTAGAAGGCGAAAACGATGTTGGTGCTTTGGTGATTGCCATTGTGACCGAAATGCAAGCCTTCGACTTCCGAGAAAGCTTTTATAGTGAATTTGCGATCGCCAACGCGGTTAGTGATTTGCTCCTAGACAGTCTGGGTATTGACCGTTGCTGTGGAAATTAGTCCTGCGTCATTGGTCATTTGTCCCAAGTCTTTCAGTAAGAACGATTGACCAATGACCCAAATCTACCAACTCGACTTAACCACCCCTGGTAGTAATCCTTTGTGCGCCCATTCCCGCAGTACATGGCGAGATAGACCAAAATCCCGATAGTAGCCCCGGGGACGCCCTGTTACCCAACAGCGATTCCGTACCCGAGTTGGCGCACTACTGCGGGGTAGCTGTTGGATCTTCCGGTGAATCTCCAGTTTTTCAGCCGGAGAGGAAGCATTATCGAACTCTTCTTTCAGCGCTGTTCGCTTAGCCGCATACTTCTCAACCATCTTCTTGCGCTTTTTCTCGCGCTCAATCATTGATTTTTTAGCCATGAGTCTTTGGCGTTTCCCTAAATAAAGACACTGTTTCCTATCTTATCGAATTTTGTTATCCCTCAACCTTAGCACTGGGACATAAATCAACCAATACGCAAGCGTCGCACTTCGGCTTCTTCGCCTGACAAATTGCCCGACCATGGTAAATTAGGCGGATTGACCAGTTTTCCCACTCTTCCAGAGGCAACAGCCGCATTAAATCGCGTTCGATACGAATCGGGTCACTATGTTCCGTCAAACCCAGACGCTGAGTCAAGCGCTTGACATGAGTATCCACCGTCACCCCCTCGTGGATATCAAAGGCATTAGCTAGCACAACATTGGCAGTTTTGCGAGCCACACCGGGTAATTTCATCAGCAGTTCTATACGTCGAGGAATCTGACCGCCAAACTCGGTGACAATCATCCGACAAGCCCCTTGAATATTTTTCGCCTTATTGCGATAGAATCCAGTCGGACGCACCAAGGCTTCAAGCACCTCAATATCCGCCTGCGCGATCGCAACAGCATTAGGAAATTGGCGAAACAATTCCGGTGTCACCTGATTCACTCGTTCATCTGTACATTGTGCCGACAGAATCGTCGCCACCAATAACTGTACAGGGGTGTCATAGTTTAGCGCACAGTGAGCATCTGGATAAAGTCGCTTCAGGCGAATCAAAATCTCCAATGCGCGTTGCTGTTTAGCTGACCATTTACGGGTGATGCTCATTAGAACTCCTCCGTTGTGGGAAACCCCGTGTCCCTTCGCTTCGCTTATCGGGCAAGCTTCAGACCGGGGAGGAACGCGCGGTAGCGGTTTAAGAAGCATACCCCTTTCGGGGTGGAGGGGTATGGTTGCCCCTCCAATGAGGTATGGTTGCCTCAATCTCCTTTCGGGTAAAGTTAGCTTCGCCAATGTTATCGGTCGGTAACTATCCAAAAAGCACTGTTTCAGTGACCTTAAAACTGTTTAACTTTTCGGTTCTAGAGCAGCAGACTAGCTACGCATCTACTGGTAGGTCTTGAACACTTGCCGATAACGTAGTCACTTAAGACTTAAGCTGGTCAGAATGGCTTGTTAGATTTCTCTTTCAAGCCTCATGCCTTTAGGCTGAGGTTCCTGACGCTCCCACTAGATCATCATCAATACTCTCTCACACAGTCAGGGCGGGTTTAGTCGCATCTGGGTGATAAAAGGAACGATAATAGTGAAACCCGCCCCTACATACATAAGACATAAGACGATCCTCACTGAAACAAGTTTTGCACCCAACTCGAGGGAACTAAATTTGCCGTATCCCGCACAATCAAGAAAATGCCTAACCCCAAAAGCAAAACCAACCCAGTTTGCATAATATTTTGCTGAACTTCTGTGGGGATGGGTTTACCGCGAATTCCCTCAATCGCTAAAAATGCTAGTTGACCCCCATCCAGCGCGGGTAAGGGCAAGATATTAATAATCGCCAAATTGATGCTAATCAACGCGGCAAACTGAAACAGATTCCCCGCATCAGAACGGGCAATATTCGCGCCAATTGCCACAATCGCCACTGGACCGGATACTTGTTCAGCCGTTTCACTAAAGTTGCTAATCAGTTGACCAAAACCTTTGGCGATTTCAGTACTCAAGCGCTGATATTCATCAGCCGCAATCGTAAACATCTCTAAGAATCCGTCAGCGTACTTGCGAACTATCTCACCATTAGGTGCCAGTTGCACGCCAATTCTACCTTTGCCATCATCGCCCCGTTCTGGCGTCACGTCCAGGGGAAGGGTTTGTTGACCCCGTTTAATCAAAAGTTCTAGGGGTTGGTTGGGGGAGTTTTGAATTTCGCTCATCAAGGTAATGATCGCATCCCGACTGGCTCCCAAGGGTTGATCCTCAACCGCCAAAATAACATCCCCTGGTTTAATCCCCGCTTGTTTTGCCACTAAGCTACTTTCTGCGGCAATTTCTGGAACCCTTACTCCGGGTTGGTAATTGAAGTCAGTAATTCCCACCGTTCCTATCTGCACAACCAGTAGAAAGTAAGCAAAGATCAGGTTGGCAATTACCCCAGCACTAATTACAATTGCTCGGTCTAAAACAGGTCGATTGCGGAGTAAATTTGGGTCATCTGGGGGAATCTCGCTATCGGGGTCATCATCGGGGAAACCGACAAATCCCCCTAGGGGGAAAGCACGTATCGCATATTCCGTATCGGCTCCTTGGTATTTCCACAGAACCGGACCAAAACCCAGGGAAAAGCGATTGGCATAAATTCCCTGCAAACGAGCTGCCATAAAGTGACCCAGCTCATGCACCACAATCAAAACCGCCAAGACTGCGATCGCCGCCAAAATTGACATAAGAAGTAATGTAACGATTGCTTGCGTCCTTTCTATTGTACGTTGTGGCTTTCAATACTTGTTGAGTGTCCACAAACCATACTCTCGATAGATTCTTAGAAGCTGTGGGTTTTTAGAGTTTAAGCCCAAGATGGGTTGATGATCATAACACCTCACGTCCCATATAGGGGTGTAGAACCTCTGGTATTTTAACTGTACCGTTCGGTTGCTGATAATTCTCTAAAATTGCCGATAGGGTGCGTCCAATGGCTAATCCTGAGCCATTTAAGGTATGCACAAACTGAGTCCCTTTTTTGCCCGCTTCCTTAAAGCGTAGACTACCGCGTCGCGCTTGGAAATCACTGCAATTGGAACAACTCGAAATTTCCCTGTATTTTCCCGAGGAAGGTAACCACACTTCCAGGTCATAGCATTTTGTGGCAGAGAATCCCAAATCCCCAGTACAGAGTTCAATAACCCGGTAAGGGAGTTTTAATGCCTCTAAAATTGCCGCTGCATCCTTAACCAGCTTTTCATGTTCGGCTTCCGAGGTATTCGGATGAACAATTTTGACCAGCTCAACTTTATTGAACTGGTGCAGTCGAATCAATCCTTTGGTATCTCGCCCATAGCTACCGGCTTCTCGGCGAAAGCAGGGAGTGTAGGCACAGTGATAAATAGGGAGTTGGGAGGCGTCTAGGATTTCGTCACGGTAAAGATTAGTTAAGGGAACTTCCGCCGTAGGCAAAAGCCACAGATCATCACTGTCGCACTTGAAGCTTTCTTCGGCAAATTTTGGCAGTTGACCCGTCGCCGTTAATGAGCGGCTGTTAATCAGCATCGGTGGTATAACTTCCACATAGCCTGCTGCAATTTGCCGATCTAGCATAAAACTAATCAACGCCCGCTCTAAGGCAGCACCTGCGCCGATGAGACTGACAAAACGGCTTTGGGCAACTTTCACCGCCCGCTCAAAATTGAGAATACCCAGGGTTTCGCCAATTTCCCAATGGGGTACAATTTTGTCATTCTGGGGAATATACTCGTCACCCCAACGGCGCACCTCGACATTTTCCGCTTCACTCCGACCCATGGGAGTTGAAGGACTGGGTAGATTGGGTAGGGAGAGTAATAGCGCCTCAATTTCTGCTTTGAGTTCTTTTTCTTGAGGTTCTAGTTCACTAATTTGGGTTTTAACCTGGTTGCCTTCCTCTCGCAATTGTTGGATTTCCGGCGCGTCAGGGGGACTCCCTGCTTTAATTTTTTGACCGATGAGTTTACCAATCTCATTGCTGCGGGCTTGCAGGCGGCTACGGGAGGTCTCTAGCTCCCTTTGACGCTGATTCAAGTCCAAAATGGGCTGAAGGTCATACTGACCCGCCCCGCGTTGCTCTAGGCGTTCTTGGACGCTTTGTGGATTTTCTCGGATTTGCTTTAGGTCAAGCACAGATTTTTACGGATACTGGGCAAAATTGCCTTGGGCATCTGGGTGAAATTACCATTTTCCAGAATACCAATCTGGCACAGTTATGTTCCAAAGTACAGGGTATGATTTCCGGAAAGCGGGGAGCAGGGGGAGCTGGGGGAGTAGGGGGAGCTGGGGGAGTAGGGGGAGCAGGGGGAGCTGGGGGAGCAGAGGGAGTAGGGGGAGCTGGGGTAGCAGGGGGAGCAGAGGGAGCTGGGGGAGCAATCTTCCAGACGTGCCATGGCGCCTCTTGGAGCTGGGGAAGAGACTTCCTAATCAACAAGTGACAAATGACAAATGACAAATTACCGATTAATGCGATTGAACAGCCAAATGGCAATGGCGATTCCCGCGAAATGGGCAGTAATGGTGTTGATATTCGCCTGTACCAGAAATAAGTCTAAGGGTCGAATGAATCGATTAGCATCATAAACCGTTAAGCCAGAAGGTTGAGAAATCGAGCGGATCACAATGCTGCCGGTAATGGCTTGGGCGCCCAAAATCGTCAAGAACATTCCCGCCATATTGACAATTAATCCGAGCCTGATGGTTTTGAGGGTATCGGCTTTGCTAGGTCGTGTTTCCACATTACCAGTCAGCAGTTGCTTGGAAATGCGAGTATACCGCCATGCGATGTAGACACCTACGCCCAAGGTGACTAACCCACATATTGCTAAAAATATGCCAAACCCAACACCCTGTTTTTCTTCTGTCGGTCCGATGGTGCGACCCGCGATTCCTGTGAGTAAAATCCCCAGTGAAACAACACCAAGGGTTAATTGTACCCATAAGGCAATCCTGCCAAAGGTACGCAGCACCAAGGCGATGCGCTGGAGGGGAGTGGGGAGTGAGGAAGTATCGGGCAATTCTCGCATGGGGACTCAAATCCGTGAGTGACACCTATTTCATATTTAACCAGGAGAACGAAGAAGCTGTGATTTGTTGAGCCAAAGGCTGACTACCACGACTGTTTGCCACTCCGGATAAAATTTCATAATTCATGTACTTATATTTCCTAACTTCCCGGTTATTCCTCCGTGAACTTTTAATGGAGGTTAGGCGTCTGTGAGAGAGCAGGTATGTGTGCCCTGCCTTAACCCTACGGTGGGAACCTAATCATCACGTCAGCTCATGGAGGAAGCGTATGGAACCAACTGGGAAACAACATTTATCCTACGCCATTTGTGCCATCGCTTTAGTCTGTAGCTTGTCTTTCTATAAAACTCAGGTCAGTGCTAATCCCCTATCTGCGGCTCAAGAACACTGGCAGGCGATCGCAACGGCTAATCCCGATCTGTTAATCTATGGCTACAGTGATCATGCTGTCCTCAAGCGCTCCTACAGTGTGCCTGATGTAAATCAGACGTATCAGGGACAATCCATCTACTCAGCTTGGCAGGACTTTTTCCGCCAGTATGATATTAAAGACTTTCAGGTACTGGAGCTGCATCGGTGCGATCGCACCGTTAAAGCCCAAATTCAGATCACTGCCAAGTCCGCTCAAGGACTGATGGTGGTTTGGTCAATGTCTTACCAGGCTGACTTCGATCAAACGGGTAAGATTATTAAAGAAGTTTGGCATACGAATCCAGAACTGGGTGTTTAACTAACGTTTCCCAGACCCCTCCGGAATAGGGTAGCATCTCTTATCAGTGAAATAAGGACGGTCTGAAACCCCTTTTGGGAAAACGTTAAGGAATTGAAAACAAAATATTGCGGACTATTGCTCCATAAGCTAGTAGAAATTATTAATGCTGGCAATGCGATCGCGCAATCGGGTTCACACTGAGGGGACGATTTTCCCTTGAACTGGACTAGAAAGCCTCGATGTTTTTGGAGAATTACTCCATTACTTAGCTAAAATTGATGGAGATTATTCAGTGTTGTTGCATCTGCCGTCACCAAACTAACGAGTGCATTAGACGACCTCAATAGTTTGAGGTTATAAAGTACCAGAGGAATGAGCAAGCTAAGATTGCTCGTTATTCATCGATACATTGCACCGAAAATTTTCAGGGTGTTGAAACCATGGTTAGTTTTAGGAAAACTGTCCCATGCCAATTTGACTTACTGGGATATTCAGCGGACTATGCAGATGAAATTTGAGGATATCTATCAGTTTTTTCAAGACCCTCCTCCCAACTATCTCAACAAGGAATTAGCTGTATGTTATGTGTTGTCTGTCCTCATAGAAGGGGAATCCTATGGCACCCATTTGATCCAACAACTCGAACACGAATACCCAACCTATCGACTGTCTGATACAGTTCTTTACAGCGCCCTCAAGTTTCTGGAGGAAGCCGGGGCAATCACTGGGTATTGGAAAAAAGTGGAAGGACGAGGACGCCCGCGTCGTATGTATCAGATCTCTAGCGATTGGCGGGATAAAGCCCGCGAACTAGCAGGGTTTTGGCGTGGCTATATTACTCAGGAGAAAGAAGCAATATAGCACATTGCGGCAGACTTGCACCATCAGTTACCACCTTTCTCTGACTCCATTCGGTGCAAACACTGGTTGATTAGGTGAACTGGTGGTCAGCTTCTGCTGTCATGTCTGGTTCTTTGGCTAAATGAGTTATCTGAATTCGGCAAGAAGCCTCACGTCCTACCCGCTAGGGAGGCGTGAGATGAATTGCCAGTCTCTCGAAACTTGTTTTGATTTTTTCTGACAACAAGTTCGGCATAAGGTATAATTCACTAATGAGAACAAATTCTTTCAATTCTCATTTACAAAGGTATAGGTCGTAAGCAAAGGATACCTGGCTTAGATTAATATCAGTGAGTATACCCATTCTGTCGTCTACATTCCTGCTAACTCTGTTGTTAGCGGTGGGCTTGTTCTTTTTCATCCGTGCTTCGGTTAAAGACCGAACCCAAAAAGTTCAACTCATTGCCCAAGAACCAGAAGCATCCCTCCTAGAACGGTTGCAGAACTATTTTGATCAAAGGGCATACCAGGTAGCTGCTGTTGACACAACTACGGGTCAAGTGACATTTCAGGGTTTTGTGCGACCGAGTTGGTTTCTGGCTATCTTTTTGACGGCACTCGCTGCCTGTGGTATTCTTTGCTTATCTTTGGTTCTCTCCGTACTTTACCCAACGTTGACCCAGGTTTTCCTGGGGTTAGTTTTGCTGGCTCCTGTTGCTGGCATTTTTTACTGGAAAGGTGCGGGACGCGATGAACAGGTGTTCCTCCAGGTTGGACTATGCAGATGAAATTTGAGGATATCTATCAGTTTTTTCAAGACCCTCCTCCCAACTATCTCAACAAGGAATTAGCTGTATGCTATGTGTTGTCTGTCCTCATAGAAGGGGAATCCCATGGCACTCACATGATCCAACAACTCGAACACGAATACCCAACCTATCGACTGTCTGATACAGTTCTGTACAGCGCCCTCAAGTTTCTGGAGGAAGCTGGGGCAATTACGGGGTATTGGAAAAAAGTGGAAGATCGAGGACGCCCGCGTCGTATGTATCAGATCTCTAGCGATTGGCGGGATAAAGCCCGCGAACTAGCAGGGTTTTGGCTTGGCTATATTACTCAGGAGAAAGAAGCAATATAGCACATTGCAGCAGACTTGCACCATCAGTTACTACCTTTCCCTGACTCCATTCGGTGCAAACACTGGTTGGTTAGGTGAACTGGTGGTCAGCTTCTGCTGTCATGTCTGGTTCTTTGGCTAAACGAGTTATCTGAATTCGGCAAGAAAACCTTTGCTTTTAGCGATGGGATGAATTGCCGATGAGAGAAAACTTGTTTTCAAATTGTCCTGGTAGAGGTATCCTGCTATGCTATAGGTCGTAAGCAAAGGATACCTGGCTTAGGTTAATATCAGTGAGTACACCCATTCTGTCGTCTACATTCCTGCTAACTCTGTTGTTAGCGGTGGGCTTGTTCTTTTTCATCCGTGCTTCGGTTAAAGACCGAACCCAAAAAGTTCAACTCATTGCCCAAGAACCAGAAGCATCCCTCCTAGAACGGTTGCAGAACTATTTTGATCAAAGGGCATACCAGGTAGCTGCTGTTGACCCAGCTACGGGTCAAGTGACATTTCAGGGTTTTGTGCGACCGAGTTGGTTTCTGGCTATCTTTTTGACGGCACTTGCTGCCTGCGGTATTCTTTGCTTATCTTTGGTTCTCTCCGTACTTTACCCAACGTTGACTCAGGTTTTCCTGGGGTTAGTTTTGCTGGCTCCTGTTGCTGGCATTTTTTACTGGAAAGGCGCGGGACGCAATGAACAGGTGTTCCTAAAAGTTGAACCTTTAGAGAGTCCACAACCGGGAACACAAAGCTTAGTTACCGTTATCGCCCATCGCGATGAACTTGCTCAACTCCAGCAAGCCTTAAAGCTTCAACCCTCTCCGGAGGCGGGGGATTAAGGGCAACTGGGGGAGATGAGGGAGTTATCAGTTATCAGTTATCAGTTATCAGTTATCAGTTATCAGTGAGCAGTTATCAGTTATCAGTGAGCAGTTATCAGTTATCAGTTATCAGTTATCAGTTATCAGTTATCAGTTATCAGTTATCAGTTATCAGTTATCAGTTAT
>NZ_JBKHUP010000036.1:0-66015 GCF_046565525.1 Coleofasciculus sp.
TCGATCTAAATCCTAGTTCTATCGGTTGGGCTTATGTTGATGGTCAAGGAAATTTAAAAGCTCAGGGAACTCTTCCTGTTCAGACGGGTTTACCCACAGGTAAACAAGATGCTCAAATTGTAGATGTTTGTTTGAAATTGGCAGCTTTAGCCAGGGATTTGAAGATCCCTATTCTGTGCGAAAGCTTAGATTTTTCGACAAAGAAAGCTCAATTACGAGAGCGTGGAAAAAAATATGCTCGAATGCTTTCTGCCTGGGCATACAGTCGTTTTTATCAGATTTTGTCATCGATTTTATCCAACCGAGGAATAACTCTTTATTTGTGCAATCCAGCTTACACGAGTTTGATTGGATTGGTTAAATATAGTCGAATGTATGGACTATCGGATGATGTGGCTGCGGCCCTAGCAATTGCCAGAAGAGGAATGAATTTGAGTGAGAGATTGCCGCGCTCTGTGTCCGCCTATCTCGGAGTGAATCCGAGAAAGCACGTATGGAGCGCTCTATATCAATTTAATAATTTTATTGGTCGATGCCCTGTAGTCAATCGTAGACACGATTACTATAGTGTCTCTAACTGGGAGCCATTGGTTAAGGCTGATATCGAGCAACAATGCCGGGTATCAGCCAAGCGTAAGCGTTAACGGTTATCGACCAAAAGTTACACCGTGGACTTATACCAAGGCAGAATTACTTATGGGTAGGTTTGTCTAGGTTTTTAGAAGCGGTAATAAAGGCTATATAATTGGCTGATAAGAATTAACAAAACTTAAGGCGGAATCGGAGAAATAAATGGCACTGATCACCACCGGAAAGACGTTTATTAGGGATTTAGAACAGTCCGGCGCATTGGCATTATACGCTCCCTTAGAGGGAGGATTTGAAGGGCGTTATCGGCGACGACTGCGGGCGGCGGGTTATACGACGATTTCTTTCTCCGTGAAAGGATTAGGCGATCCAGCCGCTTATTTGACGGATGTTCACGGTGTCCGTCCACCGCATCTGGGCAAGAAAACAATTGGTCAAAGCGCTGCTGTGGGTCCGGTTTACTTTGTCCCGCCTATCCTGACGTATCAATTGGAAAATCTACCGGCTAAGTCGAAAGGGATGGTACTGTGGCTAATCGAGGGCGCTAGTCTGTCCCGCCAAGAAATTGAATATTTCATCACTTTACCTAAGCAGGAGAAGCGTGTGAAAGTGGCGCTTGAAATGGGAGGCGAGCGCTATTTCCGTTGGCAGCCGCTTCAGGAGACTGTATCCCAGTGGGCATCCTAACGCGGTAGAGACGTTGCAGGCAACGTCTGTACAACTTAAAAGGGCGGGCGCTCCTCTAGGAAAACGGTTTGTGCCAAAATGTTATCGGGAAAACCCGCCCCTACAGTCCGGCTCCCGAACTGTCGCCACCTTACAGTTTGCGATCGCCGATTTGTGGGTTTGATAATCTTGAGAAGGACTGTAGTAGATTTGGGAACGTTTTTATGCTAGAGAAACGAGATTATACCTTAATCATTGATAAAAGCGGCAGTATGTCCATTCGGGATCAGTATTCTGGGAAAAGCCGCTGGGATGTTATGCAAGAGTCTACCCTGGCTTTAGCGAATAAATGCGAAGAATTTGATCCCGATGGTATCACCATTTACCTCTTTTCTGGTCGTTTCAAACGCTATGACGGTGTGACGGCTAATAAAGTTATCCAGGTATTCCAGGAAAATGAGCCATCAGGGCGCACTGACTTGGCATCTGTCTTGCAGGATGCCCTTAACAACTATTTTCAGCGTAAGACTAGCGGTCAGACGAAGTTGAATGGTGAAACCATACTGGTGGTTACCGATGGGGAACCCGATGACCGCAAAGCTGTGATGAAGGTGATTATCGAAGCGTCACGCAAAATGGATAAGGATGAAGAGTTAGCCATTTCCTTTATCCAAATTGGCAGTGATTCTCAAGCAACGAAGTTCCTCAAAATTCTTGATGATGAACTCGAAAGTGCTGGCGCAAAATTTGACATTGTGGATACAGTAACCATTGAGGATATGGAGGATATGACCTTAACAGACGTGTTGCTCAATGCTGTAATCGATTAGGCAACCAAGTTTAGTGGGTTTTCTGACACAGGGGGTGCATTTACCTCATCTGTGAGTATTATGCCGTCTCCTGGTGGAGTATCCGATCCTTAACTCAGGCGATCATCGAGAGCAGGTGTCAAGGGATTCCGTGTCAGAGTGGGCAAAAGCAAAGCGGATTAGAATAGAAGATATACAGGACATGACCTTTTGGGATGTGTCCTTCACTATAATTGTTGATAACAACATCTCTCGTCACTGAGAGTCTAGTCTTATGGCAGAATCCCTTGATGACTTATTAGCCCAAATCAAAACAGAATATCAAGAAAAAGATCAGGGAAAACCCCCTGAAAAAAAACCTCTGTTGGATGATGACGACTTGAAGTCGCCCCCAACGAATTCGTCCACGTATCAACCCATTTCCTCATCCCCATCCTCGCGATCGCCTGTAGAAGATAGTATACTCTCAGAATTGAAGGCTGAGTTTGAGGAGAAAGAGCACGAAGCCCAACGGAAACGACAGCAGCAACTGCAAGAGGAACAAATCAAGGCAAAACAGCGACAACAGCGCAAACGGGAAGCCCTGAAGCAACAAGCCCAAGAATGGTTAAATAATTTAAAGCCCCATTCTGAGGAAGGGCTTTGGTTTGAAGAGTTTTCTTATAGCTATCCCTCCAAACTCGAAGCCGCGATGGATTATCTGCAAGCGCTGCGGGAAACTCCTTGATCGGGAGATGAGGGAGCTTGTAGAGGCGTTCCGCTGAAACGTTGATATTAATCACCAATCGTGATATTTCTGGTATCTAGGAATTTTAATTGTTGATAGAGTATGGTTATTTGGGGAACCGCAACCCCAACCGTTTGCGCCGCCCGGATTGGGTTGCCAAACATGGCTTCGACTTCCAACGGACGATGACAATCATAGTCGATCTTCATGCTGGTACGATAGGGTTTCATCTTCATCGTATAATCCAGCATCTTTTGAACAAAACTCTCTTTTATCTCTAAACCATACCCCGCCGCCCCGGCTACAACTTCTCGCATCAGTTGTTCCGTCATCTGATACCCATGACTATCCTTCATAATTGCATCAGTTGTGGCATCTAATACGACAGATAGACCATTACAGGGAATATTCCACACCAATTTCTTCCACCGGGAAAGGAATAAATTCTCAGAAAGCTGAATCGGAATATTGGCTTGCTCAAAGTCAGCCGCAATCTGACGCATTGTTGGGGTAATTCCTTGGGGTTGGTGGTTTTTGCTGTATGCGCCGAGCTGGATTTGACCATAATCAAGGTGATGAATTTGACCCAAACCAATTTTATTTGAACAGACAAAGCAGAGTCCCCCTAAAACTTCCACGGTTTCCCCAACTATGGCAGCAATTTCAGGTTCAATCCCTAAGCCATTTTGCAAGGTGAGAACTACGGTTCCAGCTTTGATAAGAGGCGGAAGCAGGTGAGGAAGGAGATGATTTTGGGTGGTTTTTAGGGCGATTAATACGACATCACTTGGGGGCATATCTTTGACATGGTTGTAGGCATTCACCTGGGTTGACATCCTCACCGCCCTACAAGGACGGTGATTCCCTACCAGTCGAACAGCTTTAACTGCACGTACTCAAGGGTGGGTTGACGGCTCACCACACACTGCCTCATCCGAGGTCTTACACGCACTCCCCGTCCGTTTAGAGTCGTGGGTCTGCCCGACCCCGACTTTTGCTCGAAGCCCTGCTTGTTCTATATTGACCGAGGCATTATCGTCTCGGTCATGTTCTACGCCACAGTTAACACAGACAATTGTCCTGACTGATAGGTCTAACTTCCCCCATCGGTACCCACACTCAGAACAAACCTGGCTGGTAGGTTCCCATCGGTTGATAACTCGAAAGTCCCGGTTGTGCTTGTCGGCTTTGCCTTCACACAATGACCGAAATTCATACCATCCAGCTTGGCTAATTGCCCGTGATAATTTGCGGTTTTTGACCATACCGCCAACGTTTAAGTCTTCTAAGGCAATGACTTGGTTTTCGTCTACTACCTTAGTGGACAGCTTGTGCAAAAAATCCTTGCGCTTATCCCGTATTTGGGCGTTAAGCTTGGCTACTTGAACCCGCATCCGTTCTCGCCGCTTGCTCCCCTTTTGCCGCTTAGCTAGTCGCCGTGAAGAGCGTTTCAGCTTGCGATAGAGAAGGGAACAGTTCGGGCTATCTATTCTTTCCTTGTTACTACAAGACGCAAAAACCTTTAACCCTAAATCAATCCCAATGGACGGATTCTTGGGCGGTTTGATTTCCGGTTGTATCTCTACAACAAAGCTGAGGAAGTACCTGCCAGCGCAGTCTTTAATCACCGTAACCGAGCTTGGTTCAGACGGTAGAGGGCGTGACCACTTGGTTTTAACTTCCCCGATTTTGGCTAGGTAGACTTTGGTGGCTTTGACTTTAAATCCACCCCTAGTAAACCGCGCCGTCTGACGATTAACTCGCCGCTTAAACCGTGGTGGGTTTACCTTTTTTCCTTTGCGCTTGCCGGAGCGGGATTGAAAGAAGTTTTTGAAGGCTACCCCCAAATCAGCAACCGATTGTTGCAGGGGAATAGCCGACACCTGTCCCAGCCACGCCCTGTCTTCAGTTTTCTTAGCCTGGGTGATGCATAGCTTCTGGAGTTCACTATTTTTGGGTAGCTTATCCGACTGCTTACACAACGCTAGGGCATCATTCCAGACTACCCGTACACAACCAAACAGTCGCGCCAATGACTGACGCTGACCAGGGGTGGGATAGATTCGGAACTGGTATCGGCTTTTCATGTTACTATGATAACATATTGCAGCCAATATTAAGCCATGAAGCATTTATCGATTAGATGTTCTGACGCGGAATTTGAACGACTAAGGCGGTATTGCGCCCAGACAGAAAGGACGCAAAATGATGTGCTAAGAGAGTTTATTCGGAACTTGCAAACTACCGATAAAAAGTCGCCCTTTTAGGGCGAGGCTTTAGACCCTATTTTCCGGTAAGGGTTTGAGTCCTGTTTACCCAATCTACCCTAAGTCTGGCATCCTGGGAATTTCTGGGGAAGCAAAGGTGCGATCGCACTTTCCTTTTCCCCTTCATCCCCTAACCCCAACTTCAATCCGCAACAGAAGAGGAAGCATCACTCCCCGTCTCCAGATTATCCCCTGTCCCCGTTAACAATTAGTCCTGAAGGGTTTCTATAGTAACGGTTAATCCCTGCTCCTTAAGCAAATCCAGAATCTGTTGGGCATTTTCGCGGCTAATAAATAATCCCACTTGCATCATCAACGTCCCATTGTAAGAAGTACGGAATGATCCAGGAATCAGCGATCGCACCAAGGTTTGTTGATCGTCAGTTTTGGCGGCGACTAATACCCGATAGCGCCCTCCCTGTAGGGTTTTTGGGGGCTGTTCCTGGGGAATAGCGGGTGGATTGTTGCTATTGAGTACGGGAACAGAATCCCGGCGGGGGAACTCTGGAGAATTAACCGTGACATCTCCTATTTCAGCTTCAGGTTCAGAGGCGGCTGGTGTGGACGTATCGGGTATCTCTGTCTCGGTTGGCGAGGGGACAGAAATATCGATGATCTGGGGAACAGTTGCGGCTGGTGTCGCTGGATTCGTTGGGTTCTCTTGAGACTGGAGACTAGAGGGAACCGGAAAAGACGCGGCGGAAATGGAATAGGTTGAGGGGGATAGGGCTGTTTGAGCCATGGCTGCGGGTTGAGTCTCGGTTAATTCTTTGGGATTCGCCGCCGATAGGGTTGTTCCGTTGGAGGGGAATGTGGTGGGGAGTATTTCTAACTGGGAGATACTCCTATCGGGTTCAACGATGGGGGAAACCTGTTCAGGAGTTGGGGAAGGATTCGCCGTGGTTTCAACGGGTTGAGATACCGATTCCGTTTCGGCAATACTTGGAGTCGTGGGGGATTCAGCTGGGGTTGAGGGAAGGTTGCGACTCAATTCCAAGCTAGGGTTATCCCGGTCAATAAACACATTTTCCCGTACATCTGCCTGTAATGTCCCCGCCACGAGAATACCCTCGCCACCATTGTTATAAAAGTAATTGCTGCGAATGGTTGGCGCACTATTTCCCTTCACCACAATTGCGGCGCTGGTATTTTCTGTAAAGGTATTATCCACCACCACCGGTGAACTTGATTCAATCCATAACCCATACCCTTGAGGATTGGGATTAGTAATCGTCACCCCGGTTACCGTAGCGGGGTTAGCTGCCAGAATAGTAATATTCTGCTGGGATAGGGTGGGACTCTCAAATAGACCTCCCCCTTGGATAATAATATTCTCCCCTCTAGTTCGGGGATTCCCTTGCAACGTGACGCCGGGGGGCAAAATCAAGGGAAAGGTTTCGCCGGTTTGGAAACTATAGATACCGGGCGCTAATCTTATCACCGTATCCGGTTGAGCCACTTGTAAAGCTTTGGCAATGGTTTTGAACGGGGAATCCATATTACCATTACCATTAATATCATCCCCAGTCATGGGGTTGACCAACAACACTGGGGTGTCTTGCTGATTCTGGGCAACAAGTCCCTGGGGAATCAAGGTTAACTGTGCCATAGCTTGGGGCAAACCCAGAGGAGTCAGGGTGATGCAGCCGAGAGAAACCACAGCAAGCGCACCGAACCCACACCGGACTAAGTGTGGGTGGCGAAACTGTTGAATTGGGTAGGGCTTAATCATTTCCGGCGCTGTGAATCTCAACCTCATGTTTTGAGTTTACAGTAAAGCGATGGTGAAAGCCCCCGCGTTTTAACCGGGGGATGAAACCGAGCTCGGCGTTCAGCCCAGCAACTTGAGTTGCGAGTGTGAGCTTGACTAGGGTATAATTCTACCCTAAGCTCAACGCGGTAAAATGATTGTCTACGAGGGTAAGCTAAAAGGTAAAGAGTATCAGTATAGAAGGCTCGATGAAGCCATTCGTACTGGTCTTTTTATTCGTAACGCTTGCCTTCGCTACTGGGAAGATGGTCAGGCTAAAACTCGTAATGACTTTTCTAAGTATTGTACGATTCTTGGTAAAAGCAAAGAGTTCCCCTGGGCGGGAAAGTTAAACTCCCAGGCTCGACAAGCCATGTCTGAGCGAACTTGGGCTAGCATTGCCAGATTCTTGGAAAACTGCAAAAAGAAAACCCCAGGGAAGAAAGGCTATCCCAAGTACAAGAAAAACCGCCTTAATCATGGCTCCGTAGAGTACAAAACATCCGGATGGAAGCTATCAGAGAATCGTGACTCGATCACGTTCACTGACGGGTTTAAAGCAGGGACATTTAAGCTCTATGGGACTCGTGACCTTAACTACTACCAAAAAAGCCAAATCAAACGAGTTAGAGTAGTTCGCCGCGCCGATGGGTACTACGCTCAGTTTTGTATCGACCATAACCGAACTGAGGAGAGAAAGCCAACGGGTAACACCATCGGGTTAGATGTGGGACTGAATCATTTCTATACCGACTCAAATGGCGAAACCGTTGATAACCCTAGATTTTTGAGGAAGTCAGAGAAACAATTAAAACGCCTCCAGAAGCGGGTATCTAAGAAGAAGAAGAAGGGGCAACCACAATCTAATAACTACAAGAAGGCTAAACAGAAGTTAGCCAAGGAACACTTGAAAGTTAGTAGGCAGCGTAAAGACTTTGCGGTAAAGACTGCATTGTGCGTAGTCCGGTCTAACGACTTGGTAGCTTATGAAGACTTGCAAGTGCGAAATATGGTCAAAAATCACCACCTAGCTAAATCGATTAGCGATGCCGCCTGGTCTGAATTTAGGCGGTGGATTGAGTATTTCGGGAAAGTGTTTGGGGTGGCAACGGTTGCCGTTAAGCCTCACTACACCTCCCAGAACTGTTCTAATTGCGGTTGTGTGGTGAACAAATCACTATCAACTCGAACACATAAATGTAAGTGCGGATGTGTTTTAGACCGTGACTGGAATGCTGCCATCAATATACTCAAGGAAGCACTTCGTACGCTCCGGGCATACAGGAACGCTCCAGGAATACTGGATAAACGCTTCGGGACAACTCGCCCTCTTCTGCATTGACTCTCGTCAATGCAGTAAGGTGATTGGATGAACGAAGAATCCCCCGTGCTTTCAGCCGGGGGAGTGTCAATGTACTTAGTTGCATTAGAATAACGAATCAACAACAGTTCTACAATTATGGAAAATTTCCAACACTTATGAACCACATCATACTCGGTCAAGAATTAAAAGCCGTCACCCTGTTAGGATAAGAAATAACGTGGAGCAGTTGGCGATGAGCGGGTACAACGGTTGGATGGGTCAAGAACCAGCAGTTTGCCGGATTTTAGATGCGAATTTAGACCGAGCCAGAGAAGGCTTACGGATTATAGAAGAGTGGTGTCGCTTTGGTCTAAATAGCGTGCAGATGGCAAGTGAATGCAAGCAGATGCGCCAAGAACTTGCCCGTTGGCATAGTCGAGAGATTCGCGCCGAACGGGATACCCCTGGTGATCTAGGGACGGAACTGTCTCATCCCCAGGAAGAACAACGTGCCAATATCCAACAAGTTTTGCAAGCCAACCTCTGTCGGGTTCAGGAAGCCTTACGGGTACTAGAGGAATATGGTAAACTGTATAGCCCCAGTATGGGAGTCGCTTGCAAACAAATGCGCTATCGGGTCTATACCCTAGAGAGTCAGTTGCTCATCTACCACCGCTATCAACTGCTGAAGCGATCGCAGCTTTATTTAGTCACCTTACCCTCAGACCAACTCTTACCCACGGTAGAAGCAGCGCTACAAGGGGGAGTGACGTTAGTTCAGTATCGGGAAAAGGGGGCTGAAGATTTGGTCAGACTCGCTCAAGCCCAGAAACTGCGCCAGATGTGCCACCATTACGGGGCATTATTTATTATGAACGATCGCGTGGATTTGGCTCTGGCGATTGATGCCGATGGCGTTCATTTAGGACAGCAGGATATGCCCATTGCTGTAGCGAGAAAACTCCTCGGACCTCATCGGATTATTGGTCGCTCTACCACAAATTCTGACGAAATGCAACGGGCAATTGCAGAAGGCGCCGATTACATTGGCGTAGGACCTGTTTATGAAACCCCCACCAAAGTCGGCAAAGCGGCGGCGGGTTTAGACTATGTGCAGTACGCGGCACAAAAGGCATCAATTCCCTGGTTTGCGATCGGTGGCATTGATCCGAATAATATTCATGAGGTCTTAGGGGCGGGAGCAAAAAGAGTCGCGATCGTGCGTGCGATAATGCAAGCGGAACAACCAACATTGGTTACCCAGTATTTCCTCTCTCAACTCACCAAAGAACAAAACCTGCGTCGTATTGAAGCCAGTACTCCTCAATTATGACCAACACTCGCGATCAAATTACTCTACAAGTGAATGGTGAATCCCGTACCTGTGCGGCTGACACCAAATTGCCTCAGCTTTTGGAACAGCTTGACCTAAATCCGCGCTTAGTGGCGGTTGAGTACAATGGTGAGATTCTCCACCGCCAGTTTTGGTCAACGACTCAGATTAAGGAAGGGGATCAGCTAGAAGTGGTGACGATTGTCGGTGGTGGGTAGGGGAGCACTATCCTGTTCCCTGACAAATGACGAATCGGTAATCTCGACTCTTAGGATGTTTGAGCTGATGAAAGAGAGCGATACAGTGGAAGTGTAGTCATTCATACCCACCCAGCTTGAGGTGATTCGTCTTCCTTAGTTTAGATTCAGGAGTGGAAAGAGACTGCAGATGGCTAATGTAAGCAGTTGGAAACTCACCTCAGTTGGGATAGTCTTAATTAACCTATGCGTAACCATCCTTTTTCAAAGCTCAAACCCCTTTTAAAGTCTCTGCTCGTTTTTGGTCTCATTTTTACCTTAGTCCTGGGGAATGCCAGTGACGCCTTAGCTGCTCGCAGTGGTGGTAGAATTGGTGGCGGTTCCTTCCGCGCTCCGAGTCGCACCTATTCTCCCCCTGGTGGAGGGTATCGCGCTCCCGGTGGCGGTTATGGATATGGTGGGCGAGGAATTGGTTTTCCCTTCCTCTTACCCTTCTTCGGCTTCGGTGGTATGGGTAGTCTGTTCGGGATTCTGATCTTCTTTGCGATCGCGAATTTCTTGGTACAGTCTTTCCGTCGTCTGGGTGAAGGAGGCGGAAATGATATCCCTAACACGATCAATCCCAAGGTTTCCGTGGGACGCTTGCAAGTGGGTTTACTTGCCAGTGCGCGTAATCTTCAGCAGGAACTTGACGAGTTAGCTCAACAAGCTGATACCGATTCACCTCAAGGACGAGCGCAAGTGCTGCAAGAGTCTACTTTAGCCTTACTACGCCATCCTGAATACTGGGTCTATGGTGCAGCGCAATCCCAACAGATTGCTTTAGACGCCGCCGAAGCCCGGTTTAATCAGCTCTCTTTAGCAGAACGCAGTAAATTTGCCGAAGAAACCTTATCTAATTATGAGGGTCAACTTCGCCAAGGGACTGCCAAAGCGGCTGAAGGGAATGGAGCCTTGGTTGAATCTCAAGCTCCCGGTGAATACATTATCGTCACCCTTTTAGCCGGCGTACAAGGGAAGCTGGAATTACCCACCATCAATAGTTCTGATGACTTGCGTCAAGCCTTGCGTCAGATAGGTGGTGTGTCAAGCGAGCGCTTATTGGCAATTGAAGTCCTCTGGACACCCCAAGCCGAAGGCGATACGTTAACCTCAGATGATGTATTAGCGGAATATCCTGATCTGAAACTGGTTTAACTCACATCTTGCACCGAGAGTCAGTAAGCCCGAAACCCGATGAGGAGTTCAAACTACCGGTTTTGGGCTAAGAGTTCAAGTTCATTCAAATGGACTCAAACTCTTATCTAGTTGTCTTTAGACAACTTTCGCTTTTAGCCTTGGGTTTCAACCCAAGGCGGTTTAACAAAGTCAACTAACTGGTTAATTAAACGGTCTTGTTCTATTGACAAAATTGACTTTCCTTGCATTACTTCTTGAAAAAGTACCAAAGAAGACATAGAACTCAAAAAAATATAAGCAGTCAACTCCGGATCACGAATTTGCCAGTCCGGATGGGACTCAAAATACTGCTTCAGACTATGACTTTCTTCCCCAATCACCCGGCGGATAAACAATTGTGCCAAGTGAGGAAAATGACCCGATTCAGCAATCAATAAACGTAGAAACGCCCCGTACTCTGGATGATTCATTTTCAATAGAAATGCCTCTGCCAGTCTGCGTAACCCTATTGCTGGCTCATCAGACAGTTCAGACTGGAACTCTGGCTGAAACTGCTCATCAATGAACTGTTCCACCAATTCGATAAACAATCCTTCTTTGGAGTGAAAATGATTGTAAATGGTATGCTTAGATACGTCTGCCTCGGTGGCTATCTGATCCATACTTGTTTCCCTGTAGCCATGCTGGATAAAAAGTTGCATAGCGGCTTGGGCAATTTGCTCACGTTTAGATGGTTTCATAAATAATTATGGAATGGTTCATTTGATACTCAGTGGCGTTTTGCAGCCCAAACGTCCCCTCCTAAAGGTAGAAGGAGGGATCAGGTTTGTCATTCAGGACTGAGTAATAGTTCAACTGATCATCGAGGATGTAACGTTTCCTCATCCCCGATTTCCAATCCTCTTTGAAAGCAGTAACAAATGGACAGGGTAAAGGAACAAGATGGAAAGGAAGCCTGTTTTACCTTCACCCTTTGCCCAAAAAAATTAACGGTTACCGCTAAAATTGCAACCTGGTATGAGAGACTGGACTCATGACACCCTTTACTAATATAGTATGCGAAATTTCGATGTTGTCGTAGTTGGCGCAGGTCCAGCCGGGGGACAATGTGCGAGGTGGTTAGCTAAATCCGGTTATCATGTTTTGTTGGTCGAGCAGCATGAAACCTTTGAAAAAAATGATTTTTCGAGTGCGGCTACGCCATTAGAAACCTTAGAAAAATTTGACTTGCCTGAGGATGTTGTCGGTAGTTTTTGGCAGAATTTGGTGATTGTTACCACTAATTTAACCCGAAATTGGGATTCTCCGCAAACCTTAGGGGCTGTCTTAAATTTCGCCAAGTTGAGAAAATTCCTGGCTGATGAGGTTAAATCTTGTGGCGGTGACGTTTGGCTGGGATATCGATATATGAAATATGCCCAAAAACAGGGCGAGACGTTGGTTGAACTGAAGCCGCGAGGGGGTGAACCCATTACTGTCACCACTCAGGTGCTGGTGGATGCGACAGGACCGGCTAGAGCACTCATTTATAGGAAAGAAAGCGAGAAACCTGCGTTCCTCAAGCCGTCTGGAATTGAATATTTAATTGAAGTCTCAGACAATGATTATGAGAAGTATGCTAATTCCCTCTGGTTTTTCTTGGGGCATAAATGGATGCCAAAAGGCTATTCTTGGATATTTCCGATGGAGAAGCCTCAGTTAAAGGTGGGGGCGGCATCCTATCGATTAGACCACAAACTTATTAAGCAAACGGAATCGATTCGATATTATATTGATTTACTGATTCACGAGTATATACAAGCCAAAGACTATAAAATTATCGATATTCATGGGTCAACCCTACATTATTCCAGTGGACTTCAGGATATTTACTATCGCGATAACATTATTGCCATTGGAGATGCGGTATCAATGGTAAACCTTTTGGGCGGTGAAGGGATTCGCCATGCCATGCATTGTGCTGAAATAGCTGGCAAGCATATTCAGAAGTACTTAAAGGGTGAATCAGCCAGTTTTCAGGATTATCAAAAAGAAATATATCAGAAATTTTCCCGGAGCTGGAATTTGTCAGAAAAGATTGGCATGAAACGCTATTTAATTGAAAGCGACCAAAAAATTGATGAAGGTGTATCTTATCTGGCGCCTCTAGAGACTCAAGAGATGATGGATATCCTGTTTTACTATAAATTTGAGAAACTCTCCAAGAGCTTGATCGTTTACCTGATGCGAAAAATTAGATCATGGTGGAAAGTTAAAGGGCAAGGACAAATGACAAAGGACAAATGACAAAAGACCAAAGCAGGTTAAACTATACTCAGTTTCCCTGGTTCGTTAACTCCCTTAGTAACTATGCCCAACAATCCGGTGTATCCCATCGTTTGGCGCGACGATCGCGTGCTACTGATTGACCAAACCCGTTTACCCCAAAACTATGCCGTCGTTGAAATTAAGTGCTGTGAGGATATGGCACGGGCAATTAGAACCATGATTGTCCGAGGGGCGCCGGCGATTGGTGTGGCGGCGGCTTACGGGATGTACTTGGGGGCGCGAGACATTAAAACAGACGATCGCGAGACGTTTTTAACTGAACTCGAAGAGGTTTCCAAACTCCTGCGTCAAACTCGCCCGACGGCGGTGAATCTATTTTGGGCGATCGCGCGGATGTTGAAAACTGCCCATGAAACCATTGGTTCAGTGGATCAGTTAAAAACCGCCCTGCTGGAAACCGCCCAAGGGATTCAGGTTGAAGATTTACAGATCTGTAACGCGATCGGGGATAATGGGTTGGCGGCGATGCCCGCGACTCCAGAAAAATTATGTATTCTTACCTATTGTAATGCTGGTTCCCTAGCCACAGCAGGCTATGGTACCGCCTTGGGGGTGGTGCGTTCAACGTGGCGCCAGCAGCGGTTAGCCAGAATCTATGCTTGTGAAACTCGTCCTCGGTTGCAAGGGGCAAAACTGACGGCTTGGGAATGTGTGCAAGAGGGAATCCCGGTAACGTTGATTACCGATAATATGGCAGCCCATTGTATGAATCGGGGATTGATTGATGCAGTGGTGGTGGGTGCAGACAGAATTGCCGCAAATGGGGATACGGCGAATAAAATTGGCACCTATAGTGTGGCATTACTCGCCAAAGCCCATAATATTCCTTTCTTTGTCGCCGCCCCTCTATCTACAGTTGATTTCGAGTTGCCCACAGGGGATTTAATTCCGATTGAAGAACGCCATCCCTCGGAAATTTATCAAGTTGGTGAGACGGTGATTTGTCCCACGGGTGTGGAGTTTTATAATCCGGCGTTTGATGTCACGCCAGCGGAGTTAATTTCAGCCATTATTACCGAAAAAGGAGCGATGCGTCCAGAGGAGTTGCAGCAGTTTCGCGTGAAGCAGTTGGCTTAATGGTTGGCTTGACAGGTGCTGGGTGAAAATGGTGCAAGATTATCGGTACACTTGAGAACTCGATGCCGTAAACGAATTCATTCAAGCTATCCGCACTCGTTGAGGGTAATTGTAATCTGGAATATAAGTAGTCGGACAAAATTAATAATTTTGACAATTTTAGAAGAAGGGTTGGACTTTAGACTAATGTCACAGATAGCGGTAAGTTTACAAAAATTTTCGAGCAACCACCCTATATGTGGTGTAGTTTTGAATTTAGTCTAAACTCCAGTAATAAGGGACGATGGAAAATTAGTCCTGGCAGTAGTAAGGCAAGATTAGCGATGAAAAATGAACTCAGTTTCAGCATGGTTTCCGCTTCTATCTACATTCACTGAAAATCGGAGCAAGGGAAGCAGGGGAATCAGGGGGAGCTGGGGAAGAGAAAAATAGGTAATCTTCTACCGGGAAGGGAATAGGAAGTTTGGATGGAAGCAGAAATCTTACCGACGCGGCTGAAGTGGCTGAAGCTGCTGTAGACGCTGTTGCCGTTGTTGCCGCCGCTGTTGCCGCTGCTGGCGATCAAACGGACGGAAGCGATCGCGCCTTAGGGGTACGCGGTTGACTCGAGTTCTGGGTGAAGCCCCGGCTAGATCTGCCAAGATTTCCTCAGCCGCACGTTCACCCGTTTCACAACCCCCTTCCATATAGCCTTGATATTCCAGGGAAGTGTGTTCGCCAGCAAAAAAGAGATTACCGACTCGTTCTCCTTCTGCGCCGTACATCTGAGTCCATTGTCCCACCAAATAGCACGAATAAGACCCACGGCTATATTGCTCACCGGGCCAGTAGGAGCGGACAGCTTTACCTGGAATCCGAGTGGCACTAATACCAGGGAAAATCTGCTCTAATTGCGGTAATAGTCTTCGGGCGTGAACTTCAGGCGTTGCTGTTCCGATCGCTAAGCCTTGGCGTCCTCCAGGTAAGTTAACGAGCAAGCCAGCACTCTGGGATGTAGAGATACTATGACTCACCTCGTTTATAGTTTGAAACCCTAGGTCAGCATAGACATTGCCGATGGATTCATAACGGGTTCGCCAAATTTTTTCCGTGTAGCCCGTGATTAATCTAGAATTCGTGCCATAGCCAATACTATTAATAGCTAACTGTTTCACTGGCGGTAAATCTACGTCCAGCTCAATGGTGCGTAGTACGCTAAATGGCAAAGTCAGCACAATCCGTTCATAGGTGCGCTCATCAGTTCTACCCCCAGATCTTAATCCTACCCGGTAACGGCCATCTGAGCGGCTCCTGATTGATTCTAAAACCGTCCCTGTTTCCACAGAACGCCCCAATAACTGTGCCAGTCGCCGGGGAATTTGCTGATTCCCTCCCTCAATGTAGAAACGCTCGTCACTTGTACCTAAAAGACTAAATTCACCCGGTTCAGTGCCGATCAAATACAGGAGATTTAAACAGGATTGTTCTTGGGCTTCTCGACCATATTCCACGGTGTAAGCCACCTCAATGAGCCGTTGGATTAGAGGTGTTGCACCAACACCTGTTAAATACGCGCTAATTGAAAGATTATCTAACGTTTTTATTGCTGGAAAGATGGTCGTGTAGTTTTCAAAATTGTCGATCGCCTCTAAATCGGCGTTCATCTGTTCCGCAACAGGTGCAAATTCCGTGATAATTTGCGCGATCGGAACTTGGCGTCCTTCAAAGAAGTAAATTTCTGGTATCAATCCTTGCTCACTGAGTTGTCGATCAACCAGGTTAAACCCAAGTTCTGTTGCCAGTTTTTTTATGTAAACGTGATCAGTATTGATAAATTCTCCACCCAGTTCTACCAGAAATGGGGTATCGATGGCATTAGGCACAGTCCGAATCCGACCGCCGACTTGGTTCCTCGCCTCAATCACATTCACGGGAACCCCAGCTTGCTGCAAGCGATAGGCAGCGGTCAATCCAGCAATTCCTGCACCCACCACCAAGACGGGGGATACACCAGGTTGTGCCACAGCACGATGCCCATCCCGCCGAAAAGTCGTAGCCGCAGCGGCTCCAGCTAAGGCTAAACCACCTTGTAACAAACGGCGACGAGATGTTTTCGTTTTCAGGTTCAGGTTGCCAATCACCTCAGCAGGGGGAATACCTGTTTTTCGGGATATCTGAGCAATTTTGTAGGCTTGACGCAGGATTTTGATCAGGGGAGATTTAGCCATTTTTTACCCTTACCTGTTTTAAATTTTTTTGATTCAGTTTTGATATTTATTAACTATATGGGCGTAGAGGAACACTTGTACATCCCGATTTTGTAAAGATTTTTGACCCTTTTATGAAGATTTTGTAAAGACTTGTTCTCCACCAGCCGTTATGGTGTTAAAGCTTTACGATAAAACAAATACACAGATTTAAGTTTTCTATCAGATTGCAACAGAGCCAAACTGGAGGAATAGGGTGAAGAACTACCAAAAATTAGCGATTGTTACTGCTGGATTAGCTTTGAGCTTTGCCGCAATAGAGGCTAACTCGGCACAAGCGGCGATCATTACCTACGATTTCACGGTGGATGTGACCACAGGTCTGTTGACCGATACCCAATATCAGGGATTTTTCAGCTACGATGACTCGACTTTAAACGGAAGTGGGGTCGAATCGGTGGGAATTGCAGAGGGATTGTCGATTTCCTTTGACTTTTTGGGGGTTACCTATACCGAAGCTGATGACAATCTAGTTGACTTTGGTTTTCCCTTTGTCGAATTTAACCAGGGAAGCCTAGTGGGATTGCAATATACAGTCTCGAATGGCGCTATTTTCTCCATATTTGGCGACAACCCAACTGGTTTGGGAGGAGGAGACGAGTTTAACTATATCGATGAAACCTCCTTTGAGGTGGGCAATGGCAATGTAACCTACTCCTTGCGTCCCCCCTCGGCTTCTGTTCCAGAACCTAGCGCTGTTTTAGGGCTTGGCATTTTGGGTTTTGGCTGGTTGGTAAGAACAAAGTTTAGGGTTCATCGTTGATTGTTAATGGTTCATCGTTGATTGCGGATTGCTATGAACCATGAACCATGAAGCTAGCTTAGTGTTTAAGGACTAGGTGCAATTCCCCATATACGAAAAACCTCAGCGCTTTCTGTGAAAGGCTGAGGACAAGTATCAGGGTGTATGCTTTTCTCCTTCAGGCAGAGTTATTTGGTTGATGACTGCATCTGGAGTCTTGCTACTTTTATAATGACTTATAAGCTATACGATCTTCTAGATCAGTTCTGGCACACTTCGCTGCTGATCTGAAACTGATCTTGACAAAATGGTCATTTGTTTTTCGTCATTGGTGGTTGGGGATTGGGCGAAGCATTCGCGTTGAGACTTTGGTAGAAAACCGGTAGATTTGGGCGCGAATGCTTCGCCCCTACGAATACCCCATCTCCCCTTCTACCTTCAATTACACTGGGGAACGGGGGTAAAATCATCCTGGCTGGGGGCAAAATTAATGGTTCCTGTATTACTTTGAGGGAGATTATCGAGATTAACGACCTTGAATGTGCCATCATTGCGCTGAAGCTGGAACTCTGTCGTGCTAATATTCTCAGTTAGGGCTAGGCAGAACGTGCGATCGCTATTGAGTACGGCATTAAATCCTGGGATAGCATTTTTGTCCAAAATTGTCAACTCAACATCAGCAATCGTTTGAGCATTGCCATTCCCTTGCAAAAATATACCTTGACCAACATTATCGGTAATCGTAGTATTATTGATCCGATAATCCTGCACCGCGACAGCATTTCCCTGGACAAAAATACCCTGACCCCCATCAGTTCCACTGGTAGGAATTGTACCCCTAATTGTACTGGTTTCAATGTCAAACTCTTGTCTGCTATTATTATTCGCGGATACAAAAATTCCCTGCCCAGTGCTATTAGTAATCTGAACATTGCTAATCTGAAACCGTTGCTGAGATTGCTGTTCTAGATTCTCTTCATCCCCATTCGCCGCGACAAAAATACCTTGACCCTGACTATCACTAATTTGGACATTATTAATCGTGAAGTCTTGTTGAGCAATACTATTAGCTTGGACAAAAACAGCTTGACCCCCACTGTCTAGAGCATTCAATTTTGTGCCATCAATTGTACTATTTTTAATCTCAAAGTTTTGAGAGCCATTATTATTAGCACTCATAAAAATACCCTGACCTGTACTATCAGTAATCTGGGCATCTGTGATGCCAAACTCTTGCCGCGACTGAACGCTGAGGTCGTTTGCATCCCCATTCGTGGCAACAAAAATACCCTGTCCAGCATTATTGGTTATCGTGGGACTATTAATCTGGAACTCCTGGACTGCCAAACGGTTACCTTGTACAAAAATCCCCTGTCCGCCTTCGCCTTGGGCATCGAGTCCAACATTCCTAATCGTGCTGCTGTCGAGATTAAAGACTTGTTCACTGTTATTGTTCGCGGCAATAAAAATACCCTGACCCACGGTATCACTAATTTGAGTGTTATTGAGTTGAAACTCCTGTCTTGATTGGGCAGTTAAGTCATTTTCATCGCCATTAGTAGCAATTAAAATACCTTGTCCAGCGCTATTGGTAACTGTGGTACTGTTGAGGATAAAGTCTTGAACCGCGACGCGATTTCCCTGAATAAAGACACCTTGACCCCCATCCCCATTACTGTCGGGGCGAGTCTGGTTAATTGTACTGGCATCAATATTAAAGCTTTGTTGACTGTTATTATTAGCCGCAATAAAAATCCCCTGTCCTGTACTTTCGCTAACGGTGGCATTGCTGAGGTTGAAATCTTGGACAGATTGCTGGGTTAGGTCATCTTCATTCCCATTTGCCGCGATAAAGATGCCTTGACCTGCACTTTCCGTAACCGTTAAGGTATCTAGGGTTAAGATTTGCTGGGCGCTGGCATTGGCTTGCAGAAAAAGACCTTGACCCCCATCCCCATTTGCATCGAGGGCGGTGTTACTAATGCTTGTGTTAAAAACCTCAAAAGTTTGGCGACTATTATTATTAGCAGCCAGATAAAATCCTTGACCAACACTATTACTAATTTGATTATTGGTTGCGGTTAATTGCTGTTGCACCTCGCCGGAGGCTTGAATAAAAACACCTTGAGCGCCACTATCACGAATTTGGTTACTATCGAGGGTGAGTTCTTGTTGAGTGGTTCCCGAAGCTTGAATAAAAATGCCCTGCTGACCGCTATTTGTGATACTATTACGGGCGATAGCACTGGTTCCGGTGACATCGATGAGACTAATCCCTTGTCCTGTGGCGTTAGCGATGCGGTTATCTTGAATCGTCACATTCTCAATATTCGCGCCTTGGATACCGTTGCCGGTGACATTCGCGATCGCAAACCCAGTAAGGGTGGTATTATTTCCTAGGGTCACCGTTCCCGTAACCGTGGGAAACTGACCGCTTCCAGATAAAGGTAACTGCACCGTACCCAGTTGCTGAGTATCAATCCGTTGGACTGAACCTGCTGAGAGTACCGCTACCCCATCAGCTAGCTGAAAACCCTCCATCTCGGAAGTTGTACCCACCTGTACATAGACAATCTCATTAGCCCCAGCCACACTCAATGCATTCTGCACTGTACCAAAGGGCGTTTCAAACGTACCATTTCCTGTACTCATCCCCAAGGTGACATGCTGAAACTGCCAAGGTTGACCGGTTTTGGGGTTTATCGCCGCGACTTGTCCATTTTCCGTTTGTTCATCAACAATAATAGTTGCAATACGTCCCACCGATTCTCCCATACGCGCCAAAGCGCTGGCGGGTTCAACCCCACGGGGGCGGGTTCCGGGGAAGGTTGCGCCTAAACTAAGGACAATCCGAGTGTCAAAAATTTGATCAGTTTGCACCGATAAGCCCAGATTCAGATAATCCGTGGGATGTGCTTCCAAGCGCCCTCGAATCCCAATGGTATTATCGGTTCCCTCCCCACCGTAATAATAAACCCCCGCATATCCCCGTAAATCTCCTTCCCCCAGTCGCAACAACCGTCCCCCCGCTTCAATATCAAATCCAGCCATCGCCGCTTCAAAGTGCTGGCGATGATTGAGGAGTAAATTATTCTGCCCAAATCCGCGCAGGGAGAACGACTCATCCACCTTTTGGCGGCGTTCACCGACTGGCAAATAAGCATTCACTCGCAAATCCCAATCCTCTCCTAGTCGTTCAAACCCCGCACCAATTTGGTGAAAGATGCTGTTTCCTGTATCACGGGTATCGTAGGAAAGGTAGCCTCCCAAAATCCGGTTTTGAGAGGAATTGTAGAACCGTTGTCCGAGGAGGATAGTTCCGCCCATCGTGGAGTCGGTTAACAGGCGTAATTGTCCCTCTAGAAATGTTAGGGTACTTCCGGGATTCTGAGTAATCGGAACAAAGCCTTCCAGACTAAAAAATGGGTCTTGATAGCCTGCGCCTTCAGTGGTAAACTCACCGCCTATACGGGGTAAAACTCTCAAATCTGTGGCAGTTCCCTGAGTTGGTAAACGTGGCGCATCGATTTCAGACTCAGGCATTTGGGCGATGACAGGGGACGTTAACCCTCCAGAAAATAGTAATCCAACACAGAGGGCTTGAGCGGAGATTTTCATTAATTAGAGGGTGATTACAATCGTCACCCCCTTTTACAGGTATTGGTTTTGAGAATCCGGTAAAGGGGATTCTGGTTTGAAGTTCTGTTAAGTTACATTGCTAAAAAAAAATCCCCGAAAGGGGACTTGTCCAAGGGTGGGAAAAAGATTTCATCTATGTTTTTATTATGGATGTAATTTGCCGGAGTTGTGTATAGCTGCGATGAAGTTTATATAAAAAATCGATAAAGTTTCTGTAAAGTTAGGTCATGCCTCCTTTGTCCGTTGTTATTGATCCCAAAACCCTATCCCTTTTGATTGAGCAAAATGGTACCATCCCTAAATGGAAAATCCCGTTCTCGATCCACTGAGAACGGGATAAGGAGTGAGATACACTAATTGCAACTTGGGAGTAAGCGATGTATATCGTCTTAACTAGTAGCATAACTGCTCCACAGAGGCTTCTGGGATAAGCGTTGATGAAGAATGGCTGGATTTATGTGAAAATTCTGTGAATCGTGTTTTCTGGTGTCAGAAGCTCCACCCTCATCCCCTAACCCCCATCCCCCCTTGAGATCCCCCTCCCGTCCCCCTTGAGATCCCCCTCCCGTCCCCCTTAAAAAGGGGGAAGCCAGAGGATGCTTCGCTCTTGTTGCACGGGGGGGAGAAAGGGGACACACTGTTTCTTAGTCTTGCTCTATCGCTGTTGCTGGCTAGTCTTGAGACACCGGATGAACGGATACGGCTTCAATGGATATGGTCGGGTAAGTTGCCGATTGACATTCCCGCTTTTTCTAAGAGTTCTTCCAGGTGTTTGATTTGTCGCCAACGGTATCTTTACACGTTTCAATCGTAAAGATACCGTTGGCGCGTCCTGCATCACTTGTTTAACTTCAGGGAGCAAATCCGCAACACCGAACACCTGACCAAGGGGTGATGTTTTGAGAAATTCTTGCCGTTGAGCATGACTCATAACAACTTTTGTCCCCGCCCTCACTTGATCACGACTCAAGAAGGTTTGGGACTCCCCATTCCCGTTCATGTCTTTGACAGAAGGTGGCTGCTGCTGTTCGTAAAAATCTGAAGGCATATCCATTCCTCTTCTGTAGCGGGAGAAAGCACCGCCAATTGCTCACCAGCAGATTGAAGTTGGACTTTTACTTGATAGGAGCCAATAGTAGTCAATTGAATTTTGAGCGCACCTAGATTAGGGTTAGACTCCTGTGATTATAAAGCAACGGTAACGTGGGAAAGCTTTTTGGAGCGATCGCACTCTACCCCAAAACACGCGATCGCACACCCTCTCTCAGCCTCACTCTATCGCTGTTGCTGCCTAGTCTTGAGACACCGGATGAACTGATACCGCCTCAGTCAATATCATCGGGTAAGTCATCAATTGACATTCCCGCCTGTTCCAGAAGCTCTTTCAAACGTTTGATTTGCCCTAAAGTCAGCTTCAGCTTGTGTTCTCCTCTTTCGTGACGTCCAATGGTTCTGGTTGTTGTCCCCAGTTCACGCGCAAATTCTTCCTGAGTCATATTCAGGCGTTCACGAACTTGTCTAAGAGTTGGCAAGTTAGAGTTTTGAGACATCCGATGAACTGATATCGCCTCAGTCAATATTATCGGGTAAGTCATCAATTGACATTCCCGCCTGTTCGAGAAGTTCTTTCAATCGTCGGATCTGAGCAAAGTTCAGTTTTATGACTCGTTCGCCTGCTTCATGACGGATGACTGTTCTGCGCGATATTCCCAAGCAGTCAGCTATTTGTTCCTGGGTCATTCCCAGTCGCTCTCTTACTTCCTTAAGAATTGGCAATTCTGGGTTGCGTTCTGAGTTTTTATAGTTTACCATTCTATTAGGTAAGTGACATTCGGTCACTTTAATGACCATAAACAAACACAAGTGATAGGGAAACGCATAAGGGAAGTCCCCATACTTCCTGTTTCCCTATCCCTCTATGGGTAGTTTCTCACACGAAGCACGTTGCCCTCATGTTCAAGCATGGGGCTGTACAAACTTATGTGTAGCTGCGATTTCAATCGCCTCGTGCGTAAGTCCGGAGAAAGCCTTCCATAGATAAGGGGCGATCGCATATTTACGTTTATGCCAAATGATCGCCCTTTCTCAAAAAACAATCACAATCATCATAACAATGAAACATTCTCAATGGCTTCGCCTGCAAGCTGAAGGCGACAGGATTGTTGCGTCTTTTCGTTCTGATGGGTTCAACTGCTGCAAACAGCCACGCCACCTGTCTTGGCACATTAGCAAAGATTCGATGACTTATCGGTTGGCTTGGCTACCCGCACCAATCAATGAGTGGAGTCTGTTACCTAATGATGGAACGCCACAGCGAGAGCGACTTTTAGCGATGATTCGTTCTATTTTGGAGCATCGGGGATGTGGGCGCACAACCGAACCATTCCCAAAGTCTAACAATAGCTTTTGGAATCAACAATATTATCCCTGGACACTGGTTAGGCTTTTGCCCAATGCTCAACATTATACGGTTGCTCGATTCTACAGCCGCACAGAAGCCCAAAATCACCAGCGCTTTTTGGCAAAGTGGATGCCTGATGCACAGTTTGAGGTGGTTTTTGATGCGGATGCGGTAACTTCTAGCGCTCAAGAGTGACATTGCATCCAATTTTGGTAGGGGCGCCTCGTCTTGCGCCCTCTCAAGTTGCGGTTCAATCCGATAATTTGATGGGCGTATGCCAGGAAGCCCCTACAGTCAGGTTGTTTTGTAATGTGGGAAGGAGAAAAGCGCGATCGCATTCTCCACCCCAAAACGCGCGATCGCATTCTCTACCCCAAAACACGCGATCGCACACCCTCTCTGAGTCTTACTCTATCCCTGTTGCTGGCTAGTTTTGAGACACCGGATGAACTGATACCGCCTCAGTCAATATCATCGGGTAAGTCGTTGATTGAGAGTCCCCCCTGTTCCAATAAAGCTTGTAGCCGCTTTATTTGGGAAAAAGTGAACTTAATGCGCTGATGTTGACCACGTTCATAGCGACTGATAGTACTAGCCGTTATCCCAAGTGCTTGTCCTAGTTCCTCCTGTGTTAACCCTAAGTACTCACGAAGTTCTTTGAGAGTTGTCAATTTAGGGTTGCTATTTGAGTTTGGATGTTCTACCATCTTATCAAGTGACTATGCGAAACGCACAGTTAAAGCAAAAAGGTGAATGGGAAACGCGCAAGGGAAGTCCCTATACTCCCTGTTTCCCTGTCTCTCTATGGGTAGTTTCTCACACGACGCCAGATTAGGAGGTGATGGGAAAGACGACGAGTTCTAATTCAAGGCTTTAACACCGGATGCGTATTTTCCAGAAATAACGGGCGATCGCATATTGTTTGTGCCAGATCGCCCTTTCTCAAAAAACAATCACAATCATCATAACAATGAAACATTCTCAATGGCTTCGCCTGCAAGCTGAAGGCTACAGGATCGTTGCGTCTTTTCGTTCAGATGGGTTCAACTGCTGCAAACAGCCACGCCGCTTGTCTTGGCACATTCGCAAAGATTCAGTGACTTACAAGTTGGCTTGGCTACCTGCGCCAATCAATGAGTGGAGTCTGTTACCCAATGATGGGACGCCACAGCGAGAGCGACTTTTAGCGATGATTCGTTCTATTTTGGAGCATCGGGGATGTGGGCGCACAACCGAATGAAAGGCAACCTACATACTTGGGCAATTTCTATACTACACCCCCGATAATTGAGTTCGGTGTTAAGTTTATGCTAGGTATATTAGAATCTTGCATTAACAATTTTGAAGCCGAATCCTTAAAGCTAGGCATAGATCCTGCTCCTAAATAATAATCTAAGTAGAATGGCACGCTCCTTAAGGCTGGTGGGCAATGCCCACCCTACTAGGCTGGCAAGCTTAAAGTTGTGGGTAAAATTTTTTCTGAATCGCTACTCTCATAAGGGTTTGAGAAAATACTTGACCACCGTTTTAACCTTGCCGATGTACTACACTCATGCTAACTTGCGATCGCACCGCACCTCATCCTGATTTTTCAGAGGAAGTCTCTAAATCGGCGAAAGTCGGGGCGGGTTTAGTCACATCTGGGTACAACCGAAAAGATAGTAGTGAAACCCGCCCCTACACAATCTCCCTTCATTGCGCCATATATTGTAGAAAGAAAGACCCAATCCCCTCTTCCCGCCTAACCCGGACAGCCAATACTCTAAACTGAGAGATCGATCATCACAAAAAAGGGAACCTAACGATGCGACTCTCTCAAATGCTACTCGTCACCCTCCGGGAAGACCCAGCCGAAGCCGAAATCCCCAGCCATAAACTCCTGGTTCGCGCCGGCTATATCCGTCGCATCGGTAGCGGAATCTACGCTTATCTCCCCCTGATGTGGCGCGTTCTCCAAAAAGTCTCCCAAATCGTCCGGGAAGAAATGGACGCCACCGGCGCACAAGAATGCTTACTTCCCCAACTCCAACCCTCTGACCTTTGGAAAGAATCTGGGCGCTGGGACACCTATACTAAAGCAGAGGGGATCATGTTCGCCCTCACCGATCGCCAAAACCGAGAACTCGGACTCGGACCAACTCACGAAGAGGTAATCACCACCATCGCCCGTGAGATGATCCGTTCCTATCGCCAACTTCCCCTCCACCTTTACCAAATTCAAACCAAGTTTAGAGATGAAATCCGCCCTCGCTTTGGACTGATGCGGGGACGAGAATTCATTATGAAAGATGGCTATTCCTTCCACACCGATGAAGAAAGCCTGAAAAAAACCTATCAGGACATGGATCAAGCCTATCGCAACATGATCACCCGTTGCGGTTTAGCCTTTCGCGCCGTAGAAGCTGATCCAGGGGCGATTGGCGGTTCTGGTTCCCAAGAATTTATGATTCTGGCGGATATTGGAGAAGATGAGATTCTCTACACTGAGGATGGTAACTATTCTGCCAACGTAGAAAAAGCCAGTTCCCTCCCGGCTGATGCTGAACCGTCTCCCTTTGAGACTTACGAAAAACGGGAAACCCCAAACACACCCACCATCGACTCCCTGTGTAAATTCCTCAACTGTTCCCCAACCAATGTCTTAAAAAACGTCCTCTATCAAGCCGTTTATGACAATGGGATGACAGTACTGGTAATCATCAGTATCCGAGGCGATCAAGAGGTTAACGAGGTGAAGCTGCAAAATGAATTAATTCGTTTAGCCGATCGCTATAAAGCCAACGCCCTCATCGCCCTAACCGTTCCCGACGCCACTACCCAGGCAAAATGGGCGTCTAAACCCCTCCCTGTCGGCTATATCGCCCCAGATTTAGAGGATGATTACATCCGCCCCAGTAGCGACGTAGCCCCCCAATTTTTACGCTTAGTCGATAATACAGGGGTTGACTTGAAAAATTTTGTCACTGGGGCGAACGAAACCAACTATCACGTCGTTGGTGCGAATTGGGGTGAACCCTTCGCCTTACCTAAACAGGTGGTAGATTTGCGGACAGCCAAAGCAGGCGATCGCGCGATTCATGACCCCAGCCAAATTCTACACAGCGCTAGGGGGATTGAAGCCGGACATATCTTCCAGTTAGGCACAAAATACTCTAAAGCCATGGGTGCGACGTACACCAACGAAGCCGGGGAAGAAAATCCCCTTTATATGGGATGTTATGGTGTAGGCGTATCGCGACTGGCGCAAGCGGCGGTTGAACAATCCTATGATCAGGATGGAATTATTTGGTCACCCGCGATCGCACCGTATCACGCGATTATTACCGTTCCCAATATCTCCGACGCCAAACAGATGGACGCCGCCGAGACACTTTACCAACAGTTATGGCAAGCTGGTGTAGAAACTCTATTCGATGACCGCGATGAACGGGCGGGTGTGAAGTTCAAAGACGCTGATCTAATTGGCATTCCCTATCGCATTGTCACTGGGCGATCGCTCAAACAGGGTAAAGTGGAAGTTGTAATGCGGGCAACTCACCAGTCTCAAGAATTGCCTTTGGATCAGGTGGCTTCTACGGTTAAACAATGGCTTGATACGGCATTAACGTAACCTCCACAATTAATACTGAAATGAATAAGGCAGCACTGACTCGATTCATTATAGTGGCACTTTATATTTCTGCCTTTATTGGTGTCATGTTGGGTCTAGTCGGTGGATTTCAGACAGGTATTGCCTGTACTGCCATTGTTTTTTTCTCAATTCTTTCCTATAAGTATCCCCGAATCGGATTATGGGGACTATTAATCTATCTTCCCTTTAGTGGTAGCATTATCTATTCTCTAGGCGATGTTTACCAATCAATGGGTGAGAGAATCACCTACTCCGAAAATCATCCCCTATTTCATCTGATTAAAGATGCGTTTTACCTTCCCGCCCTAATCGCCCTGATTCAGTCGCGGGAATCTTTCTGGAAACTACTACCGCAATCGATTTTCAAACCCTTATTAATCGCGATCGCACTTGTGCTAGCGGTGGCGTTAATTACCTTCGGGTTGGTTAATTTACCGCAGCAGTTCGATCCCCAGGTTCAGGGAAGTCCGTTTCTGATGGGAATTCTGGGTTTAAAAGGGCTGGTTGGGTATATTCCCCTACTTCTGTGTGGATATTATCTAATTCGCGATCGCACGGATTTATTTTTCCTGACTCGTTTGCACCTAATTGTGATCCTTATCTGCTGTAGCTTGGCGTTTCTCCAATATCTGTGGCTGGTTACAGGTTTATGTCCCAGTAACAATAGTTTGACGGGAGAAGCTGTCTACAGAGCCAGTTTACAGGCAAGATGTTTAGTCGGCGGTTCTCTGTTATACAATCCTAAAGTTGGGTTAATTCGTTTACCTGGAACATTTGTTGCACCGTGGCAATGGGGTTGGTTTCTCATTTCCAGCGCTTTTTTCACCTATGGGGCGAGTGTTAGTGATTCATCTCGTCGGTGGCGACTCGTGGGTTGGGTGGCGATGGTTGCAGTCTTGGCGGTGGCGGTAATTTCGGGTCAACGCATTGCTCTGGCGATCGTTCCGGCGACGTTTGTTCTGTTATTATTACTCACAGATCAGCATAAAGGATGGCTACCGATTAAATTAGGAATTGGTGTTCTTTTAGCGATTTGGATTACTCAAACCTTGGGAAAGGTGGAAGAACGGGTGATTAGTTTAGTTGATCGCTGGGAGGCGTCTCCACCTCCTACGTTTATGCTGAATCAATTTCAGTGGGTGTTGAGTAAACAACAGGGCTGGTTAGGACATGGTTTAGGACGAGCGACTAATGCGGCGCGTCGCTTGGGGGAAACTCAACTGATTGAAACTTTTTATGCCAAATTGTTTTATGAAATTGGTCCGGTTGGGGTTGTGGCTTTTCTGGCGCTGGTTTCATTGCTGACGTTTCTTACGTTTAAGACATATCGGTCGGTGCAAGATGCGTCTTTACAACGTTTAGGGTTGTGTCTTTGGGTGTTTGTTTTATTTATTAGTTATAACACCTATTATTATCCCTTAGCCGTTGATCCGGTGGAGGTTTATTATTGGTTTTTTGCTGGGGTTTTGCTCAAGTTACCTAAACTTGATGATCCGGTAGGTTCTGAAACACTACGTTCTGATCACAAAGACGCTTAGCCTAGAACACAGGGTAATACCAAATCCGGGTTAGCCACCCCCTTTATAAGCTATTACCCCATCAATACTCACGGCGGCTCGATACTGCCAATAATACTTGGCGGAGCGCTTGATACTCACGATACAAATCGAGTGATCCTTGATCATGTGACACACCGACGCCTCAGCCGGAAATGCCACAGTGCACGATAATATCAGTAATCCCAGTAAGCCTATCCATTTTCCCATATCTGAAGCGTCTTCTTCTATGCGATCGCGTCTGCATCTTGGCAGAGTGGGTGAGTTCTCTTAGCCTACTCCCAGACGTGCCATGGCGCGTCTGGTAAACCCTCGCGCTTTGATAGATGGGGATTATCGCTGCGATTGTCAAATTGTCTAATTGCTTTGTTTAAACTTTACCCTCGACCCATTACACTATACACTAAGCTTAGAAAACTTAAAAAAAATTAATCGTTAAGTAAAAATACCTGTCTATCAGGGTTTCTTCAGGTTCAATACCACTGAAGAGAGGCTTTGTATACACCCACGAGATCATACCGATGACTCAGTTTTTCCTTGACTCTGCCTGGTTAATACCTTGCTATGCCCTATTAGGCGCAATTTTAGCCGTCCCTTGGTCACCGGCGATTATCAATCGGACTGGACCTAGACCCGCAGGCTATATTAATCTGTTGATGACCTTCATTGCCTTTTTGCATGGGGTATTGGCATTACTCGCCATCTGGAATCAACCTGCCCAATCGGTTGTGATTCCGTGGCTACAAGTGGTTGATTTGGATTTATCCATTCCCCTAGAAATCTCAGCCGTCACGATTGGGGCGACGATGGTAATTACTGGCTTAAACCTCTTGGCACAAATTTATGCCATTGGTTACCTAGAAACCGATTGGGGATGGGCGCGGTTCTATTCCTTTCTGGCATTGTTTGAAGCGGGAATGTGCGCCCTTGTCCTTTGCAATTCTTTGTTTTTTAGCTACATTATCCTGGAAGTTCTCACTCTGGGAACCTATCTTTTAGTCGGATTTTGGTTTAATCAATCCTTGGTGGTAACCGGTGCCAGAGATGCATTCCTGACCAAACGGGTGGGAGATTTAGTCCTATTAATGGGGGTGATTGGTATCTATCCCCTGTCCAAAACCTGGGACTTTTCTCAATTGGCAGACTGGGCAAGTACCGCTAATGTTGATCCGAAAGTAGCCACATTGGTGGGTTTGGCATTAATTGCCGGTCCCATGGGTAAATGCGCCCAATTTCCCCTGCATTTGTGGCTAGATGAAGCCATGGAAGGACCCGTTCCCAGCACCATTTTACGGAATGCCGTGGTGGTTTGTACGGGGGCGTGGGTGTTGATTAAACTGCAACCCGTTATCGCTATATCTCCCGTTGCTATATCCGCCATAATTTGGATTGGTGGAGTGACAGCCGTAGGTGGTACGATGGTCGCGATCGCACAGGTTGATATTAAGCGTACCCTGTCCTATTTGGTGAGTGCTTATTTGGGATTGGTGTTTATTGCGGTGGGTACGGGACAAATCCAAACCGCCCTGTTATTAATGTTGACCTACGCCGTCGCCATGGGGTTATTGGTGATGAGTACAGGGGCGATTATTTGGAACAGTATTACTCAGGATGTGACTCAATTGGGCGGGTTATGGGCAAAACGCCCTGCTTGTGGGTTGTCTTACCTGGTGGGTGCGGCTGGCTTGATTGCGGTTCCACCTTTGGGAGGATTTTGGGCGTTTTTACAGTTGGGGGACTCTTTGTTTACCAATCACCCAAAGCTATTTGCCCTTTTGTTAGTCGTGAATGCTTTAGCCTCGTTTAGCCTATTCCGTGTCTTCGGTTTAGTCTTTGGTGGAAAGCCTCAACAAATGGCACAGCGATCGCCTGAGGTACATTGGCCCATGGTCTTCCCTATGATACTCCTGATGGGGTTTACCCTGCACGTTCCTTTACTCCTGGGAACCTGGCAACTTTTACCGGAATGGGTAAGCTTGAATCCGACGGTGGCGGGTTCGTTGGTGTTGTCAAGTGCGATTGGTGGCGGTGCGGCGGCTTATATGTATCTGAGTAACCAAGTTGAAAAGCCGATACGATTTGGTTCAAAGGCGCTGCAAGACTTTTTTGCTTACGATTTATATACCCAGAAGTTATATCGGGTAACGGTGGTTTTTTTGGTTGATTTGATATCGAGAACGATTTCCTGGGTTGACCGTTATATTGTGGATGGGTTGGTTAATTTAGTTGGGTTTATGACGGTGTTTAGTGGGCAAAGCTTGAAGTATAATGTTTCGGGTCAAACTCAGTTTTATGCCTTGACGATTTTGTTGGGTGTGGCGTTATTGGGATTTTTGTTGAGTTTGCCGATTCTTTCGCGTCTTTCGCTGATTGTTGGCGGATAATTGACGTTTTTGTCGGAGTTGTTGGTGGGGAAAGATGTGTTTTTTTAACGCAGAGGTTCGCAGAGGTTAGCGCAGAGGAACGCAGAGGGGTTTGGAAGATTGGGATGAGGTGTAAAGTGAGGTGATTAAGGATAAGGATGTGATTACGGTTTGGATGGATATTAAATGTAGAGATGTGCCATGGCGCGTCTTGAGGTTTGAGGTTTTCGGGGTGGGTTTAATTTGAATGGTTTCTGGTTACTTGGATACTGATAAACTCGCCCTAATTAAGTGGATGCGTTTTGAGTTGGAAATTTTGACAGGCTTATGCTGAGTACGCTGATTGGGTTACCTGTTTTTGGTGCGATTATTATTGGGTTTTTACCGGGAAAGGTGGCAAAAACTCGACTCCGGGCGATTGCTTTGGCGGTGGCGACGGCGATTGTTTTGGTGACGTTGTGGTTGGCTACGAAGTTTGATATCACTTATTCCGGTTGGCAATTTCAAGAGGAGTTGATGTGGATTCCTCAACTGGGTTTGTCGTACAAGTTGGGGGCGGATGGTTTATCGTTTCCGTTGCTGGCTTTGGGTAGTTTGTTGAATTGGGTGGTTATTTTTAGCAGTCGCATTGATGTTGAACGAGTTCGCCTTAAATATGCATTGATTTTGTTGGTGAATGCGGGGATTACTGGGGCGTTTTTGGCACAGAATTTGTTGCTGTTTGTTCTGTTCTATGAATTGGTATTAATTCCTTTGTACCTGTTAATTGCAATTTGGGGGGGAAGCAAGCGGGAATATGCGGCGATGAAGTTTCTTATCTATACCGCTGTTTCCGGAATTCTGATTCTGGCGGCGTTTTTGGGGATTACGTGGCTGAGTCATTCGACTAGCTTTAATTATGAGGCAATTCACACCCAAGGGTTATCGTTAAGTACTCAGTTGATTCTGCTGACGATTCTATTGGTGGGATTTGGGATTAAAATTCCCCTGGTTCCTTTACATACCTGGTTACCCGATGCTTATGTGGAAGCGTCTCCCGTGGTGGCGATTCTGTTAGGGGGTGTTGTGGCGAAGATGGGAACTTATGGGTTGGTACGCTATGGGTTACAATTGTTTCCGGAAACTTGGTCTTTGGTAGCGCCGGGACTGTCGATTATTGGCGTGGTAAGTGTATTGTATGGTGGGTTGAGTGCGATCGCGCAAAAAGATATTAAACGGATGGTGGCGTATAGTTCAATTGGTCACATGGGGTATATTGTTGTCGCCGCCGCTGCGCTAACGCCGTTGAGTCTTTTGGGGTGTGTGACTCAGATGGTGAGTCATGGCATTATCCTGGCAATTCTGTTTTATTTGGTTGGGGTAGTGGAAACTAAGGTGGGAACTCGCGAATTGGATGTGCTCAATGGGTTAATGAATCCCACACGCGGTTTACCGTTGGTGAGTGCCCTACTGATTTTAGGCGGAATGGCAAGTGCGGGTATTCCTGGTTTAGTGGGATTTGTGGCAGAGTTTCTGGTGTTTCAAGGGAGTTATGTGGTGTTTCCTTGGCAAACCATTTTATGTATTTTTGCTTCGGGTTTGACAGCGGTTTATTTTGTGATTTTGCTGAATCGAACTTGTTTTGGCAAGCTGGATAATAGTACGGCTTATTATCCGAAAGTTCTCTGGAATGAAAAAGCACCTGCGATTATTTTGGCGGTGATTATTTGCTTCCTGGGTATTCAACCAGTTTGGTTGGTTCGGTGGACAGAAACGACGACGAATTCGATTGTTTCTGCCGCGTCAACTCAGGTTGAGCAGAACGTGGCGCTGAAGGATGCGTCATTAGTCATTGGTCATTAGTAAAATAGTTCTTTTACGTAAATAAAGGGCGGGTTTAGTTACATCTGCGTGGGGCAAGAAACGATAGTTGTCAAACCCGCCCCTACATATTCAAAATTCAAAAGCCAACACTTAAACCTATTTAACCATGGTACAAACTCCAACAAAACCTGCAACTAAATTACCGCCGTCTCAGCATGAATTTGCGGATATTGTTCATCGCTTGGAAGCGGGGGGAGCGATGATTCCAGATACGCCGGAAAATCTGATGCAAATTATCGGAATATGGAAGGCGTATGCGGTGCCCATGGATTTCTATTGGCGCGATTTGCTCTATATTGGGGAACAAGTCTTTTTAAATCCGTTTCCTTTCTTTAAATATTTCCTGCCTAAAGAGTATTTAGAACGCCATAATCATTATGCCGGAGATGATGCGGATTTACGCATTTGGCGCGGTGAAGCGACGGCGCATCCGGAACTTGTGGCATTTATTGAGAAAGGGGAAACCCAGAAAATGCCTAAGTTATTACATCACTTGTGGCATGACCGGATTAATATGGAGTTTGCTGAAGCTTGTATGCGGGCAATGCTTTGGCATCGAAATATGTACGCCCCGGTGAATCAGTTTGATCCCTATCTGGATACTGAAGAATATAAGGACAATGCGAATCGGGCAATTGAGGCGTATTTTAAAGGCAATCCCGTCATGCTGGGATGGCATAAGCTGTTTCCAGAGATGTTTATCGAGCAGTGTCGTCAGGCGTCGTATTATAGTAACTTAGGGCTATTCTGGGAAGTAATGGCGCCGGTATTCTTTGAAGTGTCTGATCTCTATGATGAAGGGAAGATTACATCTGTCCCCGAGGCGATGAATTTTTTGGTGAATGGGATATTCGCGATCGCAGGTCGTCCGATCTATCATCATGTTTATGTAAAGGGGGAATGCTATGAAGTGATTCCCAAGTCGAAAGGGTTTACCTGGCTGTATGAAGCGGCGCTTCCTTATGTGGAGTCGGTATTCTATCGGACTGCACCCTTTAGGGGTACGAAGTCGTATAATGCCCAAGCGGGAGAAGTACCGAGTGATCAGAAGGACTTCCATTATGGTGTCCTCTATGCGGATAAATTCCCTGTGGGTTCTGCTGGAGTACCGCCGACATTGCTGATGCAGGATATGTTACATTTTCTGCCCCCCTATCTGCAAGCATTCTATGAAAAGCGTTGTCGCAGCGAAAGTGATATCTTAAATCAGATTGGCATCACCTTTCAGCGATCCATGTATTGTGTAACATCGGCGGTATTTCAAGCCTTGCGAACGGCACTGTTGTATCCCTTAGATGACCCCAACCCCAAGCATTTGCAGGCAAATCGAGCGTTTTTTGAGGCGCAATTAGACCGATTCTGTCGCCCAGAGTATGGAATCCGTGATGCGGCGCGGTTACGGAATATTCAGACAGCGGATTATCGGTAATTGACTGGCGATAAATTCTTCTACCTAATCCCTGATTTCTTAAAGAAGTCGGGGATTTATCATGAGAATTTGAACGTTTAAATTACGTTAAAGATTTATATCATGTCCGGTTGAATACCCATAATTACGGTGAGGGAGAGTAGGGGCTTGGTTACCAAGCCCGTACATGGTTAATCTCCGGGCAAAAAAAGCGCCGGGGCTTTCAACATCGCATTTGTGGTAAATATATCCATTGACATAGGTAAAACTACTTAAAACAAAGTTTCTCCAGTCCTAAAAAGGATTACGCTAAGTATTGAGTAGACCAATCCCAAAAAAGGAGATGGGCTTGTGTATGAAGATGACTAGACTTAATGAACTAATCAGTCAAGCGTCTAAAATCTAAAATAAGATACTCCCATCGAGTTTGAGTGATCACTCATTTGGTCAGAAAAAGTTGAACCATGAAAAACGAAGAAAATGAACACAACCCCCTTCTCGATCAAATGGTGGTATTACAACAACGAGTGGGCGAGTTGGAGGACAAGGTTAGTCAATATGAACAGCAACTGGCGCAGGAACGGGCGACTCGCCAGAGGTTAGAAACCAGCTTGCAGAAAACCGAAGAATGCCTGTCTTTAGTCCTGCGGGCGACGAAGGATGCAATTTATGATTGGCAGATTACCACAGATCGGGTGGAACGCACCGACGGACTCACCAGCATTTTAGGCTATTCCCTCACCGAAGCCGAACCCACTCTCAACTGGTGGCGCGATCGCATCCATCCAGATGACGTGGAACGGATGGATCAGGAGACAGCAACGGCGTTGAGTCAGGGAGACTCCTATCAAATCGAATATCGCGTTCTCCACAAAAGCAATCACTACATTCATATCTTGGATCAAGGACTGGTGGTGGCACGAGACAATCAAGGAAATCCCGTGCGGGTGATTGGTAGCACCATTGATATTAGCGATCGCAAGCAAACAGAAGCCGCCTTACGGGAAAGAGAACAGCGCTTTAGCACATTATTTAATGGCATGGAAGACTGGGTACTCGTTTATCCCCTCACTCCCGACAATCAACCGGGACAGTTTATTGAGGTGAATGAACCAGCCTGTAAACGGCTAGGTTATACCCGCCAAGAACTCCTCACCTTATCGATTGCGGATGTAGTGGACTTACCCTTAGCGGATCTTAAAGTCAGTTTCCAGAAATTGTTACAAGATAAACGAGTGGTTATCGAATCAGTACATCGCACCAAAGACGGTCAACGAATTCCCGTTGAAGTCAGTTCCACTCTATTTACACTTAATGGTTTGCCCACCGTTCAATCAATCTGCCGAGACATTACAGAACGACGACAAGCAGAGGAAGCCCTACGCCGTAGTAAAGAAAGATTTAAGGTTGCCCAAGACCTTTCTTTAGATGGTTTTACCATCCTGCAAAGCCTTCGCAATCCAGCCGGAAAAATCGTTGATTTTGAGTGGACTTATGTCAATCCCATGGCGGCAAAAATGCTGCAAAACTCAGTTGCTGGGTTACTGGATCAACGCCTGCTCCAAGTTCTTCCAGGAAACCAAACCAATAGTGACTTATTTGAGCGCTATGTCACAGTCGTAGAAACAGGAGAACCTCATGATATTGAAGTGCGCTACGAATCCGAGGGAATTGTCGGCTGGTTTCGGAATATGGCAGTTAAGTTAGATGATGGCGTAGCCATTTCATTTAGCGACATTACCGAACAAAAACAAGTCGAGTTAGCGGTGCGGAAAAGTGAGGCGGTTCTCAATGCCTTTATTGCCAGTTCACCCATTGGCATGGCATTTTTTGACCGTGATCTGCGTTATCTTTATGCCAATGAAGCCTTAGCGACGATGAATGGAGTCCCCCTGAGCCAACATGTAGGTCGCACTATCTGGGAAGTTTTGCCCCATGTAGCCTCTGAAGTGGGTCCAATGCTGTATGACGTTTTACAGCGTCGGCAACCTAAGCTGAACTTTGAATTCAATGGTGAAATTCAACCGGGTGTTTGTCGCCATTCTTTAGCCAATCACTTTCCCGTTTGCTTACCCGATGGTGAACTTTTGGGAGTGGGTGTCGCGGTTATGGATATCACTGAACTTAAGCGGGTAGAAGCCGCATTACGTATGAGTGAATCTTTTGCCCAAGCCAGAGTTCAAGAGTTAGAAACATTAATGGAAATTACTCCAGTTGCGCTTTGGATTGCCCATGATCCCCACTGTCACACTATGACCGCTAACCGTACCGCGTACAACTTAATGGGCATATCACCAGGTTCAGTAGCAACCGCAACCCCTGCCGATGGTTCCTATTCCCTTCCCTTTAAACAATATAAAAATGGACAAAAATATCTCCCCAAAGACTTACCGATGCAGCGTGCAGCCAGAACCGGACAAGAGGTTATCGATGAAATAGAATTTGTCTTTGAGGATGGAACAGTACGCTTCATCTATGGCAAAGCCGTTCCCCTGTACCACGACTCCGGTGAAGTGCGCGGCGTGATTGGGGCATTTGTGGATATCACCGAAAGAAAACAGGCAGAACGAGAGCGTGAACAACTCTTAGCACGAGAACAAGCCGCTCGTAAAGAGGCAGAATCGGCTAACCGGATTAAAGATGAATTTCTGGCAATTTTGTCTCATGAATTACGCTCTCCCCTGAATCCCATCCTGGGATGGACAAAGCTACTCCGCTCTCGTCAGTTTGATCAAGCCGCAACAGATCGGGCATTGGCAACCATTGAGCGCAATGCTACGATTCAAATTCAGTTAGTTGACGACTTACTCGATGTCGCCCGAATTCTGCGGGGAAAAGTTACCCTAACCCGTCATCGGGTTGATTTATCCATCACAATTAAAGCGGCGATTGAGACAGTGCGGTTGGCGGCACAAGCGAAATCAATTCAAATTCAGACCCATTTTAGGGGTACAGTGGGTTGCGTTGAGGGTGATTCCGGGCGGTTACAACAAGTGGTCTGGAATTTACTCTCCAACGCGGTTAAGTTTACCCCATCTGGGGGACAGGTTGAGGTGACATTAGCGGCGGTGGATGAGTTTGCCCAGATTATAGTCAGCGATACAGGTATCGGAATTTCTGCTGATATCCTCCCTCATATTTTCGACTATTTCCGTCAGGCGGACAGTTCCATAACGCGCCAATTTGGAGGATTAGGATTAGGGCTTGCGATCGCGCGTCATATTGTAGAATTACATAGTGGCATGATCGAGGCAGATAGCCTAGGTGAAGGACAGGGAGCAACGTTTACAGTTAGATTACCCCTCCTCCCAGATAAAAAGCAACGAATCAGACATGACGCCCATACTTACCCAAGAAAGTCTGACACCCCTCGTCTCAAGGGGATACGAGTCTTAGTTGTCGATGATGAGCCAGACACACGAGAACTCATCGCGCTCATATTACAACAAGCTGGGGCAGAGGTAATCACCATGGCATCCGCACAGGAGGTATTATCCCAGTTAAGCCAGTTAAACATTGATATCCTAGTGAGTGACATTGGTATGCCCCAGATGGATGGCTACTGTCTATTGCAACAGATTCGGGGAATGCCCTCAACCCAAGCCAAAATACCTGCGATCGCATTAACGGCTTATGCGGGGGAATCCCATCAGCAAAAAGCCCTAGCCGCCGGATTTCAACAGCATCTAGCCAAGCCTATCGCCCCCAAGGATTTAATTCAAGCCATCGCCTGGTTAAGGGAACAGGGCAATTCACATTGGGATGCAACCATTAATCGACGGGAATAATTAGGCGCTGCTGAATAAAACTAGCGATGGAGGTAGAAATTACCTCTTAAGTCTTATACATCCAAATCCTTTAACCACCTCTGCGCCCCTCTGCGAAACCCTCTGCGCCCCTCTGCGTTGAAAAATCATAGCTTAACCAAAGCCATAGCCCAAACAAGCGCGATAAAGAAATGTGAACTAGGATCAATTTAGTCAAGTTAGAATCAGGCAGCAATTTCACCGAACCTGAGTGGAGAGCTACTGCTGCCAAGGAGATAAGCCATGGAAAAAGAAAAAGTACCAAGTGCCATTATCACGCTGACCGCTGGTATTGTTATCACCCTGGTCAGTCTGTGGGTTGGTCAAAACCACGGCTTGATGCCAGAACAGGTATCAGAACAAGCGCCGTTAGTCGATAACTTTTTTGACGTGATGATGACTATCGGCACCGCCCTATTTTTGGTCGTCGAAGGCGCCATCGTGATTGCCATGATCCGATTTCGGCGACGCAAAGGGGATGACACCGATGCTGAACCCATCATCGGCAATTTACCCTTAGAAGCCTTTTGGACAGCCATTCCTGCCATTATCGTCATTGGACTAGGGATCTACAGCGTCGAAGTTTATCGAGACATGGGCGGTTTTGAACCCGCCCATCACCATGTCGCCAAAGCCGATACCCCAGCGCATATTGCAAGTATGCCCGGAAGTGCTATGGCGGCGCCTTTAGTTGCCGATACTGAGGGGATGGAGTCCGATGAAGCTGTAGCACCCAAGGGGGCTAAATACGGCTTTGGCGCAGCACCCCAACGGGAAGGACAGACGGCTGACTTGGTGGTTAATGTCACCGGTTTGCAGTTTGCTTGGATCTTTAACTATGCCGATAGTGGCGTTGTCGCTGGCGAATTACATGTTCCCATTGGCAAAGACGTGCAACTGAACATCTCCGCCCAAGATGTGATTCACTCCTTCTGGGTGCCTCAGTTCCGCCTCAAACAAGATGCCATTCCCGGTCAAGAAACGGAATTGCGGTTTGTTGCGACCAAAACTGGAACCTATCCCGTAGTTTGCGCTGAACTCTGTGGTGGTTACCACGGGGCGATGCGGACACAGCTTATCGTTCATACCCCAGAGGAGTATGACGCTTGGTTAGAGGAAAATCGGATAGCACAGCAGCAAAACCCTAATCAAACCGTTGCTGTGAACCCGGCTGATTTATCCGAGTCCGAGTTTCTGGAACCTTACGCGGCTAACCTGGGCGTTGATGAGAAAACGTTAACCCAGTTACACTCAATGCATGAATCCTAAACAGAAGCACATAACACTCAATTTGTCCATCTGGACAGGCTTCTTTAGTTGTCACAAGAAATTCTGATGACCCAAACCGAAATTGCACCTCAATCTCAAGCCACTTCACATAGCTCCCATCCCACGGCATGGAAGTGGTATGACTATTTCACGTTCAACGTTGACCATAAGGTCATTGGGATTCAATACCTAGTTACCTCATTTGTGTTTTATTTGATCGGGGGATTAATGGCAGTCGCCATGCGAGCCGAACTGTATACCCCCGATTCAGATTTACTTGATCCCAATCTTTACAACGCTTTTCTGACCAATCATGGCACGATCATGATCTTTTTCTGGGTCGTTCCGGCTGCCATTGGCGGGTTTGGTAACTACCTGATCCCGCTGATGATTGGTGCCAGGGATATGGCGTTCCCGAAACTGAATGCGATCGCGTTTTGGCTCGTGCCCCCAGCAGGTGCCCTACTCTTGGGCAGTTTCTTCTTCGGGGGCGCTCAATCGGGTTGGACATCCTACCCCCCTTTGAGCCTGATTACCGCCAGTACAGCTCAATCGATGTGGATTCTCAGCATTGTCTTGGTGGGAACCTCCTCAATTTTGGGTTCGGTGAACTTTATCATCACCATCTTTAAAATGCGGGTTCCCAGTATGCGCTGGGATCAGATGCCCTTGTTCTGTTGGGCGATTTTAGCCACATCCCTATTAGCCCTGTTTTCCACGCCAGTGTTAGCGGCTGGATTAACCCTGCTGTTGTTTGATATCAACTTTGGCACCAGCTTCTTCCGACCCGAGGCTGGGGGAAATGTGGTGGTGTACCAGCACCTGTTCTGGTTCTATTCCCACCCGGCGGTGTATCTGATGATTCTGCCGATTTTCGGGATTATGTCAGAAGTGATACCCGTCCACGCCCGTAAACCGATTTTTGGCTATAAAGCGATCGCGTATTCATCCCTAGCCATCTGTATCGTCGGTCTATTCGTCTGGGTACACCACATGTTTACCAGTGGCACCCCGCCCTGGATGCGGATGTTCTTCACCATATCCACGCTGATTGTGGCAGTCCCGACGGGTGTGAAAATCTTTAGCTGGGTGGCGACTCTCTGGGGCGGTAAAATCCGCTACACCTCGGCAATGCTATTTGCCATTGGTTTGTTGGCTATGTTCGTCTTGGGCGGACTAAGTGGCGTTACCCTGGGAACCGCACCCTTTGACATTCACGTCCATGACACGTACTACATTGTGGCTCACTTCCACTATGTTCTCTTTGGCGGTTCCGTGTTTGGTCTTTATGCCGGAATGTATCACTGGTTCCCCAAAATGACGGGTCGGATGTACAACGAAACCTGGGGACGGGTTCACTTTATTCTCACCTTTATTGGGGCGAATCTCACCTTTTTACCCATGCATGAATTGGGTTTAAAAGGAATGCCCCGACGGGTGGCGATGTATGACCCTCAATTCACGGCAATTAATCAGCTTTGTACCTTCGGTGCAATTCTGTTGGGGTTCTCTGTCATTCCCTTTGCGATTAATCTAATCTGGAGCTGGATGTATGGACCCAAGGTGGGTGATAATCCCTGGGATGCCTTGAGCCTGGAATGGACAACCAGTTCTCCACCTGCGATCGAAAACTGGGAAGTTCTGCCAGTTCTGAGCCATGGTCCTTATGCTTATGGCATGAATGGTCGCAATGGCAAAAAACTCAATCCCAGTGCGCCGACATCGGGAGAACCTGTTGTAGAAGCGAAGTAAATTTTGCAGGTTGTAGGGGCGGGTTTTACCGTTATCGTTTCCCGTTTACCCAGATGTAACTAAACCCGCCCCGACTTAATGTTCATCAGTTGTATATAGCGATAGGGAAAAAAATTATGCAAGGTTCAACCATTGACGAATATCAAGTCTCGCCTACCCCAGAACCCTCGGCTGAGGTAACTGTGGCGGCACATGAGGAACATCCCGATTATCGGGTTTTGGGGCTAATTGTCTTCCTCGCCTCTGAATCCTTGATGTTTGGCGGGATGTTTGCCTCTTACTTAATCTATAGAGGCGTATCCGCAACCTGGCCCCCCGAAGGTACAGAGGTGGAACTGTTACTGCCGACGATTAACACGATTATTCTGGTGTCGAGTAGTTTTGTCATCCATAAAGGAGATGTGGCGATTAAAAAGAATAATCTCTCCGGGATGCGGTTGTGGTATATCATTACCGCTGTTATGGGTGTGATTTTCTTGGGCGGTCAGGTGTATGAATATCTAAGCTTGGGTTATGGTTTGACCACCAATGTGTTTGCCAACTGCTTTTATTTAATGACCGGATTCCACGGATTGCACGTCACCATCGGAGTTTTACTGATTCTCGGCGTCTTGTGGCGATCGCGTCGTCCCGGACATTACGGTGAAACGAAGCATGTTGGCATCGAAATGGCAGAAATCTATTGGCATTTTGTCGATATTATCTGGATTATTCTGTTTACATTGCTGTACATTTTGACGCTGTTTTAAGTTAGGACTTACGCAAAGCCTTGATTTGTAGTGGCGTGGCACACCTTATTTGGTGGATTAGAATTGTAGGGGCGCACCGACGTGCGCCCGATTTAATCGTAAAATCTATGCCACCATTTTAGCTGTGTCAGTAGCGTAGGGTGGGCAAATTATGATAATTGAATGACTTGATCCAAAATTATATCCATTTGCCCACCCTACCTCTGCTTCCTAATCGATGTGTCTACTGCTATACCTCAGAGAGTCCCCTCACCACGCTCATAGCCTTAAGCGCGACGCTCATAGCCTCCCCCGATAACACTCAGAGAGTCCCCTCACCACGCTCATAGCCTTAAGCGCGACGCTCATAGCCTCCCCCCACGACAATCAGAGAGTTCCCTCACCACGCTCATAGCCTTAAGCGCGACGCCCAGAGCGTCCCCTCACAACACTCAGAGCGTCCCCTCACAACACTCAGAGCCTCCCCCACAACACTCAGAGCCTCCCCCCACGACACTCAGAGGGTTCCCCCACCACGTTCAAAGCCTCCCTCACCAGTCTTTTAGTCTCATCCATCACTCTTAGCGCTTGACGCATCTGCTGATGTACCCCCATTTCCTCTTGTTTTGACACCTTTAAAGCGTTCCTTTAACTGCTCCGCCACGCTTTTTAAGCCCGGTGTGGTTTTCGCTGCCATTTTCACGTAGTCATATACCGTTAAGCTGCTCTTCATCGCTTCACTGCCCACCGCTATCAGGGTATCATCTACCTTTTCAGCCAGTTGCTGGAGTCGGATGAGTAACTCGGAAAGACGCAACGCCAGTTGATAGTCGCGCTCGAGTTCCTCTGTGTTGAAATTGGTGGGGAGAATGCCAGGGTTCGTTTGGGCGGCGTTGAGGCTATTGTGGACAAAGGCTATACTTTTATCGCCCATTTTATACAGATCATGGCGTTCTTTCGGGCTAAGGGTAATCAAAAAGGGGAGTTTCTGTTCGATGGTTTGTAAGGCGGTGTTGATTTCCTCTAAATCGGTGTCGGAGAGGCTGGCACTAATATTCTGATAGGACATGGTACTGTCTCCTGATGTGAAGATTCTCGTTGCCCTGGCTATTGCTGAAAAGGGCAAGGCTTCTTTTATTTTAGTACGGGCTTGGTTACGGGGGGAGTTACTTCCCCTCGCCCACGATAAGTAAGCGTTGGTTTGACAGTTGTTCAGCGACGGGAGCGAGCAACAGTTGACTTAACGCCTGACTTGTCTAATATTATTGAGAGTTCTGGCTTCTCCCTCTCTATCTCCCACCGCCTGATATAGGGGCAGGGCTTGATTATAGTAGTCTAAGGCTTGCTGCTTTTGTCCTAATGAGTGGTAGACTGCGCCAATATTATTGAGAGTGGCGGCTTCCCCTCCTCTATCTCCCACCGCCCGTGTTAGGGGCAGGGCTTGGTTGTAGTAGTCTAAAGCTTGCTGCTTTTGTCCTAATGAGGAGTAGACTGCGCCAATATTATTGAGAGTGGCAGCTTCCCCCCCTCTATCTCCCACCGCCCGTGTTAGGGGCAGGGCTTGATTGTAGTAGTCTAATGCTTGCTGCTTTTGTCCTAATGAGTCGTAGACTAAGCCAATATTAGTGAGAGTGCTGGCTTCCCCCCCTCTATCTCCCACCGCCCGTCTTAGGGGCAGGGCTTGGTTGTAGTAGTCTAAAGCTTGCTGCTTTTGTCCTAATGAGTCGTAGACTGCGCCAATATTATTGAGAGTGGCAGCTTCTCCCCTTCTATCTCCCACCGCCTGAATTAGGGGCAGGGCTTGATTGTAGTAGTCTAAGGCTTTCTGCTTTTGTCCTAATGAGTCGTAGACTGCGCCAATATTAGTGAGAGTGCTGGCTTCCCCCCTTCTATCTCCCACCGCCTGAATTAGGGACAGGGCTTGATTATAGTAGTCTAAGGCTTGCTGCTTTTGTCCCAAATCGTCGTAGACTGCGCCAATATTATTGAGAGTGGCAGCTTCCACCCTTCTATCTCCCACCGCCTGAATTAGGGGCAGGGCTTGGTTGTAGTAGTCTAAGGCTTGCTGCTTTTCTCCTAATAAGTCGTAGACTAAGCCAATATTATTGAGAGTGGTGGCTTCTCCCCTTCTATCTCCCACCGCCTGAATTAGGGGCAGGGCTTGATTGTAGTAGTCTAAGGCTTTCTGCTTTTCTCCTAATGAGTCGTAGACTAAGCCAATATTATTGAGAGTGGTGGCTTCCTCCCCTCTATCTCCCACCGCCTGAATTAGGGGCAGGGCTTGATTGTAGTAGTCTAAGGCTTGCTGCTTTTCTCCTAATGAGTCGTAGATATAGCCAATGTAACCCAGAGATACAGCTTCATTACGTTGATTACCCGCTTGACGATAGAGTCTGAGGGCTTGCTCAAATTTAGGAATTGCCTGTCGCAATGATTCGGCTGTTCCTTGTTGAAAGAGTTCGACGGCTTCGCCATATATTTGGTCAGCCGCATCAGAGTTAGCCGTCTGTTGGGCTATCCTGGGAGCTATTGGCTCAACGGTTGTGGCGAAGACTGGTGTGCCTATCAGGAGACTGGTTAGCCCCGATAGGGAAATGAGTCCAATTAACCCTAAATGTCTGTGTTTCACGATAGAACCTTCAGTAGATGGACATTAACGTTAAAGGTGGAGAAGCAAGCTACGTCATTTGTCAGGGTTTGAGGGCTATTGACATCCTTACTTTTCACGGGATCTGGAAAACCTCTCTCCATCCCCCCTAGCCCCCATCCCCCCTAGCCCCCCTTTGAAAGGGGGGTATAAAGGGGGGTATAAAGGGGGGTATAAAGGGGGCTGGGGGGTTAGGTTTGATGTTGATTTTTCCAGATGGCGTGAAACGTCAGATTGACATCACTTAAAATAGTTCCACCGGAGACGTTCCACTGTCACGTCTGTACGAATCAAAGATGATGATGTAGGACTGATTGCTCCCCCTAACCTCCTCGCGAGTTAAATAAATATAGACAATATTATGAAAATCGCTACCTGGAATGTTAACTCAATTCGCACCCGCCAAGATCATGTCTGTCAGTGGTTAATAGCAAATCCTGTAGATGTGCTTTGTTTGCAGGAAACCAAAGTCGTTGATGAGCAATTTCCGCGATCGCGCTTTGAAGACTTAGGCTATCATCTCTATGTATCGGGGCAAAAATCCTATAACGGTGTGGCACTTTTTAGCCGTAAACCTTTAGATGCGGTGAGTATGGGGTTTACGGGGGTGTTGACGCCAGAGGAGGTGGGAGAATTGGACGGGCAGAAGCGGGTGATTACAGGTATCCTGGATGGCGTTCGGATTATTAATCTCTATGTTCCTAATGGTGCTGAGGTGGGAAGTGAGAAGTATGAGTATAAATTGCGCTGGTTGAAACTGTTACGGGAGTATGTGCGATCGCTCTTAGATACTCAACCCTATGAACTCTGTATCTGTGGGGACTTTAACATTGCTCCCGATGACCGAGATATTCATAATCCCCAGAATAAAGAAAAGCATATCATGGCATCGCCAGCAGAACGCCAAGCCTTAGAGGAGGTGTTGGCGCTAGGCTTAGGGGATGCGTTTCGCAAGTTTACTCAAGACGGGGGACATTTTAGCTGGTGGGATTATCGCCATGGTGGGTTTAGCCGTAACCGAGGTTGGCGAATTGACCATCATTATCTGACGCCGAAGTTATATGAAGCAGCAACAAGTTGTAGGATTGATGTAGAACCCAGAAAGCTGGAGAAACCGAGCGATCATGCACCTGTTATTGTTGAGTTTGAGAGTTAAGATGAATGGCACTCACTTAAAGCTGGGTTTGTAGTAGGCACTTTAGTGCAATAAGCGCTTGCATCGCTGACTACAAACTCTCAAGAATAACTCCAGAAACAGGGCGGGTTTAGTCACATTGAGGTGCAATCGAAAAGATAGTAGTAAAACCCGCCCCTACAGAGGATCGGATCGCCCTTTATGTTAACACAGAGGAGGTTTTTATGTATTTAGTCACAGGCGCTACTGGAGGATTAGGACGCCGGATTGTCCGGGTATTAAGGGAACGGGAATTGCCAGTACGGGCGTTTGTCCGGTTATCGTCGAATTATCAGGAATTAGAAAACCGAGGCGCAGAAGTTTTTATTGGTGATTTGCGCCACGATAGAGATATTGAAAAAGCCTGTCAGTGGGTTGATTATATTATTAGCGCCCACGGTTCTGGAGGTGATGCTCAAGCACTCGATTATCGAGCCAATCGAGAATTGATTGATCAGGCAAAAGTACAGGGAGTTAAACAGTTTGTTTATATTTCGGTATTAGGTGCACAACGAGAGTATCAAAATGCGCCAGTTTTTAAGGCGAAGCGAGCCGTAGAAAAGTATTTACAAGGAAGTGATATCACTTATACGATTCTTCGCCCTTCTGGTTTTGCGTCCAATCTTTTACCATTAGCAGAGCAATTTCGCCAAACTGGAGTTTATCTGCTCAACGGAAACCCCAAACATCGCTCGTCTATTGTGAGTACCGATGATTTGGCAAAAATTGCTGTTGATTCGATTAGCATTGAAGCGGCACACAATCAAATTTTCCCCGTGGGGGGAGCTGATATTCTGAAACGAGAAGATATCCCTCAAATTTTTGGTCGCGTATTTAATCGAGAACCGATTGTTATTAATCCGCCCTTGTTTGTCTTTGATGGGGTGAAAACGGCGTTAGAGTTGGTTAATCCAAAAGTTCGTAATGGGTTAAATACGTTACGAACCTTACTGACGAATGAGTTTTTCTGTACTTCGGAACAAATTGCTGAGATTGAGTCTATCTACAATTTGAACATGGAATCATTAGAAAGTTTTCTGAAGCGGTATTTAGTAACATAAGGATTCATTTCCTTCCTTCGTCCGTAGTAAGGGATGCGAACATTAGCATATTTCCTGCCAACTCTGTTGCTAGTCGCCTGACCTAAAATGCCAGAACCCAGCGACTCAAAATCAATGTTAATGTTGATGGTAACATCATCGATTAATAGATCAGACCAAAGCTCTCCAGCCGCCGTGAATCCATTGAGTGCCTGTTGAGAAGTTCCCGATGACGGACTAAAGTTAAATTGTAGGGCTTGTGCGGCGGTGCCAAAACTGATTTCTACGGCAAAGACAAGAGCTGTTAATGGTGTGAGTGATCGGACATACTGACCCAGATGTGAGGGCTTATGCTTCATAACTCGCCTAACTCAATAATGTTTGCTCAACGATGCACTCTGTATCCATCCCTTCAATAATCTGACACAACGGATATTTCGTCATTTATCATTCGGAAAAGAAGTATTGCATTCAAAACCATGTCTGACTAGGGAAGCGACAGATAAAGTCGGAAATTATACTGAGTCATTGGTCATTGGTCATTGGTCATTGGTCATTACGTGAAGTCGGGGCGGGTTTATTTACATCTGGGTATAACCAAAAAGATAGTAGTGAAACCCGCCCCTACACAATCTCCCCCATCTCCTGATAACTGATAACTGATAACTGACAACTGACAACTGACAACTCCCCCATCTACATTTGCGGTGCGATCGCATACTCAACTAACTGGGCTAATTTTTGCCGTAGGGTTTCTAGCCCTAACCGCTGGCTAGCAGAAATAAATACCCCTTGGGGAAATTCCTCTTGGGCTACGGCTAGGGTATCGCTGTCTGCTTGGTCAATCTTATTAAACACTACCAGAATCGGTCCGGGTGTCACGGGCATGTCTGCCAAAATGGACATGACTGAACGAATATGATTTTGCCATGCGGGATGGGATAAATCCACCAGATGTATTAAAGCATCGGCTTCTGTCACCTCTTCTAGCGTGGCGCGGAAGGAATCGACGAGGGGGGGTGGTAATTCGTGAATGAATCCCACGGTATCGGTTAGCAGAATATTAATCGATTCCCCTGTCTCCGTCTCGGTAATCGGTAGGCGTCGGGTGGTTGGATCGAGGGTGGCAAACAATTGATCGGCTGTGTAGACTTCGGCATTAGTTAATGTATTTAACAACGTCGATTTGCCAGCATTTGTATAACCAACAACAGAAATAGTCGGTACATCCTGCTTCTGGCGTCGTTGTCGCATCCGCGATCGATGTGCCTGCAACTGGTTCACCTCTTGTTGCAATCGGGCAATCCGGCGCTGAATTGCACGGCGTTCGGTTTCCAGTTTGGTTTCCCCAGGACCGCGAGTGCCAATTCCGCCCCCTAACCGGGACATAGCTTGACCTCGACCTGTCAGGCGTGGCATCATGTATTCTAACTGCGCTAATTCGACCTGTAATTTACCGGCACGGGATTGGGCGCGTTGGGCGAATATATCTAATATTACTTCAGTGCGATCAACGACTCGTACCCCGGTTTGGGCTTCTAAGTTGCGGACTTGGGCGGGAGATAAGTCTCGGTCAAATACAACCAGATTTGCCCCTAATGTCTGCACCGTCAGGGCAATTTCCTGCACTTTTCCCGCGCCGACAACGGTTTGGGGATGAGGGTGCGATCGCTTCTGTCGCATCGTCTGTAATACTTCCCCTCCGGCGGTTTGCACCAGTCGGGCAATTTCGGCTAACCCATCTTCAAAGCGTTCCTTGGTTATATCCCCTGTCATCACCCCCACAATCAACACCCGATCTTGATCGACATCGACATGTTGGGCGATAAATTCACGGCGAAATTCAGCTTCGAGTCCTTCGACTAAATCCAAGAAATCTTGTTTGGTCAACAGATCCAGACTTAATGGTGGGGACATAAGCCAATTGGGTTGACCATCACCATCTTGTCTGGAGGACTGAGTAACTGGAATCAGGTGGGCTAAATAGGTTTCTTGCACATATCCGGTGGCGCCACCACCCCGCCGTTCAAATCCCGACTCACTCACGGTGAGCATGACTAAAGCATCCAAACGCTGAATCGCCATGGCGGTTAAGTCGGCGTTACGCAGGGTATGTGATTTGAGTTGAGTCGCAATGCAGCGAATCCCACACAATCGTTCTGCACCATAGCGGGGTAATTCCAAGGGGGGGATTTTGGTTTGAGTTGGTGTTCCTACTCCTACCCGAATCACCTGTCCTCGGCGATTGAGGTAGGTACACAGTGGCTGTTTGATATCCGCGCTAATCGCTGCCAACCTTTGGGCAAATTCCGGCGTGGTCAAGTGATCGCCGGGTAAGCGCTGTTGATATAGGCGTTGCAGTTGTTTGAGTTGGCTAGGCTTTAAGCCCACAAGATTGCCATAGATCGTTTCGATAGGCGACTTCCAGTAAACTGGCTCCTGACTCTACTTTTGTTTATTTTAGCGAGTTTGGTCATTGGTCATTGGTCATTTTTCATTGGTCATTGGCGAACCGGGGATTGGCAAACCGGGGATTGGGTGAAGCATTCGCGTTGGGACTTTGGTAGAAAACCGATAGATTTGGGCGCGAATGCTTCACCCCTACGAATGCATGCATCTCCTCATCTCCCTCTTGACAGGTATCTCTGGGGTGAGATAATGTCAATATAGCTAAATAGTAATTTAGTAAATAAATAGATCAAAACAGTCATAGGGAGATAAGCCAATGCTATTTCGTCAACTGTTTGACAGTGAAACGAGCACCTATACCTACCTCATCGCTGATTTAACCACAAAAGACGCCATTTTGGTCGATCCGGTCAAAGAACAGGTGGATCGCGATCGCAAACTTCTCGATGAGTTGGGATTAACCCTACAGTATTGCCTAGAAACGCACATTCACGCCGATCACGTCACCGGAACAGCCCAACTGCGCCAGTTAACCCACTGTCAGGGTGTGGTTCCCCAAAATGCCTCTGCTGCTTGTGCTGACCGCTTTTTGGGGGATGGTGAGGTATTAATGGTGGGTTCAGTTGAGATTGTTGCGATCGCGACTCCGGGTCATACCGATAGTCATAACGCCTATTGGGTGAATCGCGATCGGGTTCTGACTGGGGATTGTCTGTTAATTCGGGGATGCGGTCGAACTGATTTCCAAAGCGGTGATGCAGGCACGTTATTTGATTCCATTACCCAAAAGTTATTTAGTTTACCCGATGCAACCCTGGTGTATCCCAGTCATGATTATCGGGGACATACCGTATCCACAATTGGCGAAGAAAAGCAATGGAATCCCCGATTAGCGAATCGCGATCGCGCCAGCTTTATCGAATTGATGAATAACTTAAATCTTCCTGATCCGAAAAAGATTATGGAAGCTGTTCCCGCTAACGAACGCTGTGGCAAAGTAGCGATTAAAGCATAAAAAAACAGGGATTACTGTAGAAATCTACACCAATAGGTTAAGTTAGAAACTTTTGCACATAGATAAGGAGAAAAACTCATGGTTTTAGCCAATGCCAACAATCTACAAGAAATTAATGCCCAAACCTTAAAACAAGGGCTGGATCGTCAACAAGTGATGCTCATTGACGTGCGGGAACCGGGAGAATATGCTAGCGAACATATTCCTGGGGCAAAATTAATGCCACTGTCTAACCTGAATCCCGCAGAGGTTAAACCGGAAACAGATCAACAGGTTGTATTGTACTGTCAAAGCGGAAATCGCTCAAAAAAAGCCGCCCAAAAACTCTTCGATTCGGGAGTTGAATCCGTGACCCATCTTCAAGGCGGATTGCCAACTTGGAAAGCGGCTGGTTATCAAACCCAGGTGAAGAAAAATGCGCCAATTAGTTTATTCCGACAAGTGCAAATTGTTGCAGGTACATTAGTCTTTACGGGAACCGTCTTGGGGGCGTTTGTCTCTCCTTGGTTTTTAATTTTGAGTGGTTTTGTTGGTGCAGGATTAGTCTTTGCTGGGGTGAGTGGAACCTGTGCGATGGGTATGTTACTGGCAAAACTTCCTTACAACCAACGAGTTTAAATGTGATAGGTTACTGATTTAAGATTGGTGGGCAATGCCCACCCTACAGGGTGTTGACCAATTAAAAATGACCAAGGACAAATGACAAATGACGACTTGGATAATTGGGCTAATTCTCGCCGCCGGAATTGGTATTAGTTTGGGGTTAATGGGTGGCGGAGGTTCGGTGCTAGCCTTGCCCATTTTAGTATATGTAATGGGGGTGGAAGCGAAAAGCGCGATCGCGATGACGTTGGTTATCGTGGGAACCGTTAGCCTGATTGGGGTTATCCCGCACTGGCGGCGAGGAAATGTGATAAAAAGGTCGGCGCGGCGACGATGTTAGGCGCGTTTTTGGGGGCAAAGTTAGCCTTTTTTGTCAGCGGAACATTTCAGCTTATTTTATTTGCGGTAATGATGATGATTGCGGCTGGATTTATGATCCGCAAAAGTCGTAAATCAACTAAACCCGATCACGACTTGCAGTATTATCCTGCACCAGTGTGTAAATATTGTTGGTTGTGGATGCTAACTGAAGGGCTAGGAGTGGGCGTATTGACGGGTTTAGTCGGGGTTGGGGGTGGGTTTGCGATCGTTCCAGCGTTGGTATTATTAGGAAATACCCCGATGAAAGAAGCTGTGGGGACTTCATTATTAATTATTGCCTGTAACTCGGTGGCTGGATTTCTGGGATATTTGGGACAAGTTCCCCTCGATTGGGGATTAATGGGTTCGTTTATTGTGGCGGCGAGTGTGGGGATTTTAGGTGGGGCGTATTTGGCGCAGTATGTAAAAGCTCAACAGTTACAAAAGATTTTTGGTTATTTTTTAATTGCCGTAGCTGCGTTTATTTTATTTCAAAATCGTCAGGTTTTTACCTCACAACAGAGTCAGACGGAATCAAGGGAGAAGCCGGGGGAGCAGATGATCAAGTCTCGTGTCGCTGCGGTTAACCACCCAGTTTAGGAAAAGTTTGAAGTTGATACCTTTTGATACCTTCGGGTAGGTTTTTCTAGGGACATAGGATATTTAATGGATTTAGTTGGACATATCGCCAGCAACAATCAGTATCCTAGAGGCATCAGTTATGTCATCCGATTCTACTACCCCGAATATCGATGAGTTCCTGCAACGCTTGGAGACAATCCTGCTTCAGGCGTGGAGTGAAACGGGTTTTGGACGTATAGAGGTGAGTAGCGAACGATTTAAGGAGGACAAAATCCGGGTGATTATTCAGGGTTCAACTTCTTACCGTTATGTGATTACGAATCAGGAAGTTGAACAGAAGGTGAACGGTACGTTTTCTCCTTTTTCATCAACTACAGTCGGAAACGGAATGTCATGCTCTAGTCAACCCGGATCGCGTCCAAGTTTACGACATTCCGCTTAAGGTGCGTGCCATTTCTCTTAAGTTAGTGGCAATCCATGATTGTAAAGAAATATAAAAGTTTCGTTTTCCGGAGGAAATTCATTGTTAGGATACGATCGTTCGTTAATTTGGCACTGGTGTTAGCGTTCTTGCTTTTCAAGTTTCCCCAGTAAGAAGCAGACCAGAAGAGAATTAAGCCAAAAATGGGGGATGCGATCGCGTAATCTCCCTCCCTAGTCTGTAACCCTTATCAGCTATAGGATTCAGCACAAAGTTTTGAGGATTGTCTCAGGTCGTGTCGCACGGTTGAGAGGACTGGCACTGCTGAGGCACAAGGACAAATCAGTCAATATCTGTTAGATACACCAGGCATTTGATGGGTGTGAGTCTCACGAAGCCGGTGAAGTGGATTTAAGTGATCCGCTTCTCCGGCTTTTTGCTTGTTTCGAGGCAAATTTTTATTGCAGGACAAGAATTATGAAGACTAAACGTTTCATTTCTGCGATCGCAGCAACTTCGATTTTCGCCTTAAGTGGATTAGGTGCAAGCATACTTCTCTCCACCGCTCCTAGTCAAGCTGCTCAACACTGTGAGTGTGTAGAGTATGTCAAAAGACGCTTTGGGCTTAGCGGTGCCGTTGGAAATGCAAAAGACATGGGACCAGCACTAGCTGCCCGTGGCTTTCGGCGAGTTTCACAGCCACAAGTTGGTGCTATTGCAATTTTCCAACCTGGGTTTTCCCGGTATACTTTTGTAAATCAAACCTATGGTCATGTTGGAGTAATTAGTCAAGTTCGCAATCTAGGAGACAAATGGCAAATTCTTGTCGATAATACTAACTTTGGGGGTCATGGCGTTTCGCTTAATTGCAACAATTTCAGTAAAAATTGGTACAACCCCTATCCGAAAAATACGAGTACGGTTTCTTACTGGGTTCGCGGAAACACGTCCAACCCTCCTAGTGGACAGAAAACCTACTTTATTGGTGACTACGCCCTGAATACGAACAATTACTTTTATCGTATTGATGGCTATCCGATTATGTCATCATGGCGACGCAATGATCGTGATCCAGACCAACATTTTGAACGGTTACGCGGAAACTGGGGAACGTTGTTAAAGAACAAATCCACAGGTAAATGTCTCAATGCTCATTATCTTTATAACGGCGCACGAGTAAATGTTTGGCCCTGCAACCCAAGTGATCCAGACCAAAACTGGGCTTTGAATGATTTAGGGGGTGGCTATTTACAAATCAAACGGGCTAATACTAACAAGAACTTCTGCCTGGATATGCCCGATCGCAAAGACGGTGGAAAGGTTCATTTGTGGGACTGTAATTCGGGTAATCCTAATCAACGTTGGCGCACTAACTAATCGTGAATCAGCATTCGATTGAGTCGCCATAATCTTTTAGCTTAGGGTTGACTTGGCGAAAATCTTGTCAACCCTGGCTCATCACCTATAACGGTTCTCCTTTTGGTGCAACACAGATTATCTGTAGGGGCGCACCGACGTGCGCCCTTTGCCAATGTGCGCCCTTTCCCCACTTATCTAATAGCAATCACTACCTTGACATCAGGAGTAAAAATTATGAATAGATTCTTGGCTACAAAGACAATATTTTGGAGCAAGATATTTTTGTTGAAATTGTTGTTCTTTGGTTTATTGGTGTCAAAGGCACAAGCGGGTGGAGGTTCTCAGCCAATCTATCCCGAATCACACTCAAGTCAATCCATTTCCTCAATTCTGGCTACACCCAATTGGCAAATCTGGAGTAAACCCTATTGGTTAAATGGGAACATTTGTCGAGAAAATCAGGCAAGTCTGGTTTGTTTAACGCCTAAACAAGCTCAAGAAAATCGATGGCTTATTCCTTCAGCCGAAACACAGGAAGCAAATCAGTTAAGCAAAGAGTAAAAGTAATCTGCTATATAAATTATGATTGCTAAATTAAGCTTAGAACACAGGGAATAAATAGCGCAGTTCGGTCTTATGTGTCAACTGAAGCTTCAAAAATAAAGCCATACCTTGATCTGACCCCTCCCTAACCCTCCCCTTGATCAGGGGAGGGAACCGGAAATCCGATTTGACAATCAAACGGCAATTCCGTTATTGTGAAATTAAGGGTTGTAAAGTTTTGTAAACAATAGAATTCAGAAAAACATTATGACGATTACTCCTTTAATGCCTAGCCAAAAGACGGCTTGGCAGAAATTAGTAAACCGAGAAATTAGCTGTGAATTTGCCCTCAACCTCTTAGTCGATAATCGCGGAATCCTCAACATCGATCAACTTGACGCCGAAGTCAGCACTCGCTTCTTTCGCCAACTCTCCAATCGCAGCGACTTACCCCCGGTGATTCCCCTGTTACTTTGGCGCGGTTGTTACTATTTGGGATGTCCCATCTCTCTGACACCAGAAGCGATTCAGACATTGTGCGATCGCACCCTGACGGAGGTTAAGATTATTCCTATAGCCCCCAAGAGTTATCGCACTTGGCATCTGAGTCAAACCTATAACGGTAATAATATCACATCCACGTCCCCAGTTAATCCGATTACTGGGGAGTCAGAACCCGAAGATATTACTGAAACCACCGAACTTTATCTCAAGAAAGCCGATAACCAAATTACTCGGATTAAAACCATTATCTCCGGTGCCCTCCGCAACCGCGCCAGCGATATTCACTTAGAACCTACACCGGAAGGATTGCGAGTGCGCTATCGGATTGATGGGATTCTCCGGAATATTACTACCCTACCCGCTGATATTAGTCGCCCTTGTATTGTCGCCCTGAAAGTAATGTCTAATATGGATATTGCAGAAAGTCGCCGCCCCCAAGATGGGCGGATTGGCGAACATTATACCTCTGGTGACGAAACGGATTTGGGATTGGATATGCGGGTGAGTACCCTTCCTTGTGTGGGAGGAGAAAAAGTAGTAATTCGCTTACTTCCCCGACGAAATCCCTTTTCGGGTTTAGCCGATTTGGGATTTTCACAGAAGAAACTGGATATCTATAAGAATTGGTTACAACAACCCCAAGGAATGGTTATTCTTACCGGTCCCACGGGTTCGGGGAAAACCAGTACATTGTACAATTCATTGCAATTTGTGGCAACTGAACATGTGAATGTGGTGACAGTAGAAGATCCGGTAGAATATGTTTTACCTCGGATTACTCAAACCCAAGTTCATGAAGCGGCGGGGATGACATTAGCGGCGGGTTTACGTGCTATTTTACGCCAAGATCCGGATATTATTATGGTGGGCGAAATCCGGGATAACGAAACGGCAGAAACGGCGATTCGTGCTGCATTAACGGGACATTTGGTTTTAACCACGTTGCATACTAATGATGCAGTGAGTGCGATTCCTCGGCTTAAAGATATTGGACCTGATCCGGGTTTAGTCAGTGATGCATTATTAGGGATTGTGGCACAGCGTTTAGTCCGGAAAATCTGCCCCCACTGTGCCGAACCTTACAATCCCACGGAAAATGATTTACGAAAATTAGGGGTATCGAGGGAGGAGGCGAATCCCCAAGCTTGGCGTCAGGGAAAGGGTTGTTCTAAATGCTTTAATTCTGGCTATTTAGGGCGGGAAGCGATTGTGGAAATTTTAAATGTTGATGATAGGGTGCGGCAGTTAATTTATGAGGGAAGTATGACGCAGTTACATCAGTATTTAGAGGAAATTAGTTTTGATTCGTTTCGGATGGCGGCAATTGAAAAGGTGACGCAGGGAGTTACTACGTTAACCGAGGTATTGCGGGTGTTACCGCACAGTGCTTTATACCGAAAGGTTCCCTAAAAGAGGCAATTAATTTATGGCTTTGTAGGTGTACCTCAGCCCTTGACTTTTTGGGTGGTTTGAGGTATTTTTTTATCATGGGAAAATGTGCCGCCCTATAAACCCCGATCAACCGCAACCAGTAGGGTGGGTTAGGCGGTGTTTAATTGAGGAAACAAACCCCTTAATTCCCTATCCAACCTAACCCACCAGGTTATCCTTGATCAGGAATGAACTAAAGACGAGAATTCCTCAACACAACTAAGAGTTTTCCCGGTAACGATAGTGGGGCGAGTCGGATAAATTAATGCATTTCCCCTTAAAGATAGTTCAGCGACTCGCCCCTACAGAACGAAAGGAAGATAGGACACATAAACTCAATCCCTAAGTTGATAGAGTTTGAGCGCTTTTGTTCGCTTCCGGTAGGCTCATCTCACAATATGGCTATGATCCTTTTTAATCGACCTAATAAGCCTTAATCTAATCCTGGGGCTTTGGTTTAACTAGAAATACATTCAAGCCACCGATTTTTTGTTCAAGTTCAAGATAAAATTTTTCTTCAATTCCCTGCCGTAGTACCTGATTAGTTGTATTGCCATAAACAATCCATAAACGTGATTCAATTGGTGGTAATTCGCGCAGCCAATTTTCCACATCGATTTTTTGAATGTCGTCTTTATTCGTTTCAAATTCAATTAAATTTTTGACATAAATGGGAGCAGAACCGCGATGGTAGTGTTCGAGCGGTAAAGCTAATTTATGAATAATTGACCAGACAATAATATCATTGGGTTTTTCATTTGCGTTGATGAGTTGGGCGACGCGGCGATAATGATCTGATGCTCCCATGTAGCGTTTTTGGGTGGTGTAATAGTAAAATAAGCCACTACTGACAGCAATAGCATAAACAACGGCTATCCCCCAAGCAATGGGACGCCACTGAGACCAAATCTCTCGAAATCCAATCGCTATAAGGATGAGAATGTACGGCAAGACAAGCATCACATAACGGGTATTCCAAATTGAGAAAAAGAGGTGAGAAAATACTAGAATGGTTGCTGTTGGCACAAATGCCCAAGCTAAAACCCAAATCAGCTTCTCTGATTGTCGTTTCTGGAAAACAGCAATCCCGATGACAGCCACCACCATGAGGATATAAAGTTGCAGAAAGCGAGTTAAATAAGGGGGAGGTGGCGGGTAGGAAAAAGCGGTCAATATTCTCAGTTCCCGTAACACCTCATTCACACCCGGAATCGGCAGAATTAGCCGATGCGCCCCGGATGAGTCTTGAACCGATAACCCAACAGGAATACTGGCGACGAGGATGAGCAAAAATGCTGTACCGAACTTGATGAGTCGGGAGGGATGCCGATAATATTTCATCCCGACTATAATGAGATCAGGAAATAACAAGGCACCATTTAGTGGTGTGGTAATGATTGCCATAAACCGGGTAAAAACCCACCAAAAGCGACTGGAAAGATTTGTCGGATGGTCAAGAGCATAAGCAAGTGCCAAGGTTCCCCCTAATCCCAAGCAAACAGTCATTGTGTAGTAACGGACTTCTTGGGCGTGATTGATAAATAAGGGCGAAAGGGTTAACATCAAAGCCGCCATTAAACCAATGGCGTCGGTAAATAAATAACGCCCCAGCCGATAAACCAGGAAAACACTGCCTAATGCAAAAATAATCCCTAGTCCTCGTAACCAAGCATCACTGTTACCGAATAGCATCCAGAAATGGAGCAGGATGTAATAGAGAAGGCGTCCCCGATTAAAACTAACATCTTGAGCATCGGCAATACTAATGAACTCATCAATCCACAGACCTCGTTGCTCAAGTTTATAAAGATATAGAATTGTCGCCAGTAGCATAATTAGGCTGATGGGAAGCCATTGTCTTAACCGACTGAAGTTAGACAATTTTTGTGATATTCTTAACATTTTCTGTTCTCAAAAAAATAATTATGGGTGGATTGTATCAGCAATATTCCTGGAAATCAATAGTCAATCATACCAATTCGCTTTAATTATAAAGATAGATTAATATTAATCCTGGCACTCAATCGGGTCGGGTTTAGTTGCATCTGTTCTGTTGTGAGGTAAAAAACGATAACAGTGAAAAGAGCCCCGGAAAGACGCGATGCAAGAAGCATCTCTACAGTTTCCCATGATTTTATTGATTGAGTTCTATCGATGTAGCATCCCTAGTAGTCGGTGATGCAAGCGCTACAGTTAGCAGTAAGCTGGTTTACGACGTTCTTAGCAACTCACTATGGCAACTATCAACGATAACTACCTGAAACTCAAAGCCGGCTACCTGTTTCCCGAAATTGCCCGCCGGGTGAATACCTTTGCTCAAGCTAACCCCGATGCCGATATTATTAAACTGGGAATTGGCGATGTTACCGAACCCTTACCCGAAGCCTGTCGCACCGCGATGATTCAAGCGGTAGAGGATATGGGGAATCGGGAGTCCTTCCGAGGCTATGGACCCGAACAGGGGTATCCCTGGCTGCGGGAGAAAATAGCCGCCCAGGATTTCCATGCGCGGGGATGTCAGGTGGATGCGTCGGAAATCTTCATCTCCGACGGTTCTAAGTGCGATACGGGCAATATTCTAGATATTTTTGGCAAAACTAACAAAATTGCCGTAACTGACCCCGTTTATCCCGTCTACGTGGACACAAATGTGATGGCGGGACATACCAGAGAGGTGAACGAGAAGGGTGAATTTGAGGGATTAGTCTATTTGCCGATTACCGCCGAGAATAATTTTACAGCAGAGATTCCGTCTCAGAAGGTGGATTTGATTTATCTGTGCTTCCCGAATAATCCCACAGGCGCTACGGCTACTCAGGAAAACCTGAAGGCGTGGGTGGATTATGCGAAAGCGAATGGGTCAATTATTTTCTTTGACGCGGCTTATGAAGCGTTTATCACCGACGAGAGTCTACCCCATTCTATCTATGAAATTGAAGGGGCGCGAGATTGTGCGATCGAGTTTCGTTCGTTTTCTAAGAATGCGGGGTTTACTGGAACTCGTTGTGCGTTGACAGTTGTCCCCAAAACCTTAACCGCGAAAGCATCAGATGGTTCAGATGTGGAACTCTGGAAGCTGTGGAATCGCCGCCAGTCTACCAAGTTTAATGGTGTGTCCTATATTGTGCAACGGGGGGCTGAGGCGGTTTATTCTGATGAGGGACAAGCGCAGGTGAAGGCGTTGGTTCACTTTTATTTGGAAAACGCCACGATTATTCGTCAGAAATTAACGGAAGCGGGATTAAGTGTGTATGGAGGGGTTCATGCACCTTATATTTGGGTGAAGACACCCAATGGTTTATCCAGTTGGGATTTCTTCGATAAGTTACTACAAACCTGTTATGTTGTCGGAACGCCCGGTTCTGGATTTGGGGCGGCGGGTGAAGGCTATTTCCGGATTTCGGCGTTTAATAGTCGGGAGAATGTGGAAGAGGCGATGAAGCGAATTACCCAGAAGTTTAAGGTTTAGACTCTAGCAGAACCCCGACTGCTTTAAGAAGCCGGGGTTCTAATTTAGAAATCTTTTCGAGGGGATCAATTTTGCTTTAACACCGCCGCGTGATGGCGAATGTGGTCTTTAACGAACGAGGAAATAAAATAATAGCTGTGATTATACCCTTCTTGGAAGCGTAATGTTAAAGGAACCCCAGCTTTTTCACAGGCTTGGGCAAAGATACCGGGAAGCAATTGCTGCTTTTCTAAAAAGGGATCGGCTGTTCCTTGATCAATGAGAATTGGGCGTTTATATCCAACGGTTAAAACTAATTCGCTAGCATCATAGATGCGCCAGCTTTCTTCATCTTCACCCAAATAATTTGTAAATGCTTTTTGTCCCCAAGGGCACTGTGTTGGTGCCGCAATGGGGGCTAAGGCGGAAACGGATGTATATTGCTCAGGGTTTCTTAAGGCACAAATCAGCGCTCCATGACCCCCCATGGAATGACCAAAAATGCCTTGATGATCGATTTGAGCCGGGAAATGTTGGGCAATGATTGCCGGCAATTCCTGAACCACATAGCTATACATTTGATAATGATCTGACCAGGGTTCTACTGTCGCATCGACGTAAAAACCGGCTCCTGTACCGAAGTCCCAGTCGTCATTTTCTCCCGGAATTCCTGTATCGCGGGGACTGGTATCCGGCGTCACTAGCATTAATCCATACTTCGCCGCAAATTGCTGTGCTCCGGCTTTTGCCATGAAATTTTCTTCGGTACAGGTTAAGCCGGAAAGGAAATAGAGAACGGGGACTCGTTCTGATTTGGCTTGAGGCGGTTGGTAAACGGCAAACCGCATTTTAGTGTTGCAGGTTTGAGAGGGATGGGAGTAAAAGCCAACTGTACCACCGAAGCATCGATTTTCTGAGATAATTTTGGGGGCTGTGGACATAGATTAATTATGTAGTGATCGGCAGTAGATGTGGCTTTTTAAGTCGGCTGTTTTGATACCTGACGCACAACCCATACCCGCAAGACGACTAATATTCACTATTGATCCGATAAAGCATGAAGCAAGCGTCAGTCTTGTTTTATTGTCCCACAAGCAGGCTAGCATCGTCTGCTGGAGATGAGTGATTATTCGGGAACGCTGTCTAGGGGGTAGAGTTGTCACAGGCGGAAAAAGCGGCTATGGTATCTGCTCGCTCATCTGGAAACATTCTCTCCTACCCCTTATGTTCCCTGGCTTTCTTTTGGAGTGATGCCGAGGGCGCGATCGCAGGAGCGCTGGATGGTCTAAAATCAAAGCACTATCCGGATTGAGCGGCTATAGTAGAGTAGATTTACCTTTAACTCTATACATATAGAAATTCTTATAACTCTGGTGATACCACCTGGAAACGTTTTAAGATCCTTGGGGATGGACAATTGAGCCTTTCTCGTTTTCAATTAGAAAACGGAGAATAGCTAGAGAACCCCCCAATAGAATCAATGGCGTATAAACTCATAAGGAGTAAAGTCACACCAATGGCAGTCAGTCTATTCAGTGACAATGAGTGGTAGTTCAGTTTTAAATGTGAGGTAAGAGCGATGAGTGATGGTATGGCATTCCTGACAGGGGCTGCCTTTGCGGGGGTAGCGCTTCTGTTTATGATGAAAGGCGGAGACAGTCTTGGCATTACGAATGCTCCTCCCTCTCAAACGGCTCAACTTCCACAGAGCAATCCTTATAATCCCTATAATCCTACTTATGGGCAGAACCCGCAAATGCCAACTCAGACGACACCGGGTTTTCCAGGGAATGATTTTGAACAGCAGCAGGTTACAGTAGAACGCATGAGAGCCATGCTGGAGCAGCAACGCGCCGAAACTGAACAGTTAAAAGCGCAGGTGCAAAACCAGCAAGCGTTGATTGATAATCTTTTGGGACAAAATAATCCCAATAATCCCAATAATCCCAATAGTTTCATACCACCTCGGATTGAAGCAGCGCCCCCTGTAACTCCTCTGGCGCAGTCTGAGCCAGATAATTCGATTATTTCCGGCTTGGTTTGGGGATTGGGGGGTATGGCGGTAACGATTAGTGGGGGTGTAGTCGTGGTGGGATTATTGGCGGTGCTGTCGCGACAACAACAACCGCGTCAATCTCGGACGACTTACGTTGTTCCCCATCCCTACAATGCGCTTCCTTACGCCCCCTCAGCTAGACGACGCACTGAAGTAATACCGCCTCCTCTTGATGATAGACAAGTGGATTATGTCGAATACGAGCGTTAACAACAAGGCAGAAAGTACCGTAGGGTGGGCATTGCCCACCATCTATAAGGAGCATGACATTCTGCTCAGGTGTGCCACACTGATTTCATCCTCACGGCACATTCCGATTAATCTCATCCACTGATAATCCTAACGCCTCTGCTACCTGTTCCATGGTTAATCCCATTGCCAATAATCGAGGAATCGCGTCTCGTTGTGCCTGTTCTGCTTGTTTTCGGGCTTGGGCTTCTTGTTGTCTCGCCTGTTCTGCTGCTTCTTCGGGCAAAGGAATTAAATTCCCTTCTGAGTCAAAGAAACGCAGCCAAATCGCGGGTTTTCCCTCAATTTCTCCTTTCCAAGTTCCCAACCATAACTGCAAACGCTGACACCATAATCGACCTTGCCCATTGGGTGTTAGGAGTTGATACTGTTGATTAGCATCTAAATGCCAACCCTGTAACGAATTCGGGTCAAAAGGGTCAAAAACAAAGTAATCAGGGGTGCGGAAGATTTGCTCGTAGATATCTTTTTTGACACCCAAATCCACGGCGGCGGTGGAGGGGGACATTAGTTCCACAATGACATCAGGATAGCGACCATTTTCTTCCCAAACCACCCAACCCAGGCGTTCTTGCGTTCCGTCTACGTTTAAAACGACAAAGAAATCGGGTCCTCTAAAATCTCGGTTACGCACTTGTTCACTACTGTAGTAGATGAACATATTGCCAGAGGTAAAGTAATCGGTTTGACCGGATTGGGCAACCAGCATCAACCGAATGAGGGCATTCATGGCAATGCGGTGGCGGTTGCTTTCCAAGGGTTCTCCGTCGTCGAAAATTAGGTCGGTTGGGGGTAGGGGTGGTTCCCAGTCGGGGATTGTATTTAGGAATGTTTTTTGTTGAGTAGCATCGGCTGACATCGCACGAGCTCGGTTTGTTTTTATCCTGTTTAATGTAGCACTAAACAATCATAGCCACAATCAACCGCAGCACCTCATGCCAAGATTTATCCTGCCAGTGTACCTCCGCTCTTCAATCTATGGCGGGTTGACAATTTAAAAAATATGTGCATTTTAACCGATCGCCCCCCACTCCTAACAAACCCCTTACAATAAGAAGACAGCTAATTGTTTAGATTTGTATAGCCAACTCAGGTATAGAACGATATATGGCTGCCGCCGTCTTAATCGAGAACCTAAAAAAATACTACGGGGATGTCGAAGCCGTGAAGGACATCTCCCTGAACGTCGAAGCCGGTGAGATTTTTGGCTTACTCGGTCCGAATGGAGCGGGAAAAACCACAACGATTCGCTGTCTGTGTACCTTAAGTAAACCAGACGCGGGTAAGATTGAGGTATCGGGAATTTCTGCGATCGCGAATCCTAGAGCCGTCCGCCGCCGCATCGGTTATGTCGCCCAGGAAGTGGCATTAGATAAAGTATTGACAGGTCGCGAGTTACTGCAACTGCAAGGGGATTTATATCACCTACCCAGCAGCGTTGCCAAAGAGCGCGTCAATACCATGATAGAGGTGCTCGGCTTGCAGGAGTATGCCGATAAAAAGACAGGAACCTATTCCGGCGGAATCCGCAAGCGTCTGGATTTAGCCTCTGGCTTACTCCATAAACCCGATGTTTTAGTTCTTGATGAACCCACCGTGGGACTCGATATCGAGAGTCGGGTGGTGGTGTGGAATTTCCTGCGTCAACTGCAAAACGCTGGCACCACTATATTTATTACCAGCCACTATTTGGAAGAAATAGATATTTTAGCCGATCGCGTGGCAATTATCCACAAAGGCGTTGTCATTGCCGAAGGTACGCCCTCTCAGTTAAAGGATAACGTGGGTGGCGATCGCATTACCCTCCGCATCCGGGAATTCTCTCCCATGGAAGAAGCCCAAAATGCTAAGGAAAAGCTTGAGGTGTTACCCTTTGTCCAAGAAGTGATTATTAATACGGCGCAAGGGAATTCCCTAAACTTAGTCGTCAAACCTCAAAGCGATGCATTGACTAACATTCAGCAATCCTTAAAAGACGCCGGATTACCCATCTTTGGCATAGCCCAATCCCGACCTAGTTTAGATGATGTCTACTTAGCCGCCACCGGTCAAACCCTAATGGATGCTGAACTCGCGGCGGCGGGAACACGAGATGCAAAAGCCGAGAAAAAGCAACGGATGAAGGAATGATGAGAGAGCAGGGGGAGCAGGGGGAGCAGGGGGAGCAGGGGGAGCAGGGGAAGCGGGGGGAGCTGGGGGAGCGGGGGGGGGGGGAGGGGGGGGGGGGGGGGGGAGGGGGGGGGGGGGGGGGAGGGGGGGGGGGGGGGGGGGGGGGGGGGGGGGGGGGGTGGGGAAGCAGGGGGAGAGAGAGATGAGGGAGATGAGGGAGATGGGGGAGTCATGTTCCAGACATGATGACACAAGCGTCTGTGTGTAGGGGCGGGTTTTACCACTAACGGGAAGGTTTGCACCCTGATATGACTAAACCCGCCCCCAGGGATTACAGTTGCGACAAATGACAAATGACAAATGACGAATGACCAATAACTAATAACTAATAACCAAAATTATGAGTGGAACTGTAACACCATCGAAACCGGAAATTAATTGGCAACCCGACGTGGTAAGTCAAGTCCCTGTTAGTGATAAGGCGGGTGTGGGTGAATTTGTCCAAGAAACCTTGGCACTCACCAAGCGCCTGTTTATCCAACTGCAACGACGCCCATCTACATTAATTGCTGGGGTAATTCAGCCGTTAATGTGGCTGATTCTGTTTGGGGCGTTATTTCAAAATGCGCCAAAAGGACTCTTCGGTGAAAGCTTATCATACGCCCAATTCTTGAGTGCTGGTGTAATTGTATTTACCGCCTTCGCTGGTGCGCTCAATGCGGGGTTACCGGTGATGTTTGATCGGGAATTTGGCTTTCTCAACCGTTTACTCGTCGCACCTCTGGCGTCTCGCTTCTCCATTGTTGCCGCATCAGCTATCTATATCGTCGCCCTCAGCTTTATCCAAGCGGTGGTGATTGTTGCGGCTAGTGCGGTTATGGGTGCGGGTGTTCCCAATATAGCCGGACTCGGTGCGATCGCGCTGATCGTTTTCTTGCTGGTAATCGGGATGACAGCATTAAGTTTAGGACTCGCATTTGTGCTTCCGGGTCATATTGAACTCATTGCGGTCATTTTTGTCACCAACTTACCCCTGCTATTTGCCAGCACTGCCCTAGCGCCGCTATCCTTTATGCCAAAATGGTTACAGCTTGTCGCTAGTCTCAATCCCTTGAGTTATGCGATAGAACCAATTCGCTATCTCTACCTCCATGGGGATTGGTCTTTAGGTAGTGTTGTCATGGAAGCGCCTTGGGCATCAATTACGTTTGGCGGGGCTGTTTTAGTCCTGTTTGGCTTTGCCGCCGCCGCATTAGTTATCATTAGTCCATTGCTACGACGCCGATTTGCCTAAAAAATTCCAGATTATTTAAGGCGCTATAGTAGGGACACGGCACTGCCGTGTCCTTATCGGTAGAACGGCTAATCATATTTCTAACATAAACAGGCTAACTGCCATGAAGATAAACACTCTCTTAACTCCGGCACTCACCTCAACCCTGTTCGCTCCCCTAGCATTAGGAGTGGCTGTTGGCATTATCTCAGCCATTATCCCTGAATCTGCGATCGCACAATCGGCTGAACGGGTAAATCCCCTAGAAGGTATGGATAATCGCCAAAATGAGCGAGATCCACTCACGGGAACGACTGGCAACAGTGTCTTTGATTTTATCCATCGTTCCCGTTTAAGTGTTGATACGGATACATTTAACAGCGAACTGGATCAAAACCTAGACAATGCGACGCAGGAGTTCCGCCGTCTACAAATGGAACGCTTAAGAAATCAACAACAAGCTCAACCGAATAACTCGTCTACTCCGGCTGGCTCAAGAATTAGATAACTGGAGGTAGAACCTCCCGAAAAGCATTCCCAGGCTTTGCCTGGGAACAAGAAAGCTAGCTCATGCTGGCTAAGATATCCTTAGCGTGGGAATCGGTTTTCACCTTTTCATCAACATAAGTGATCGTACCTTCGCCGTTAATCACATAGGTGACGCGCTTGGAGTAACCACCGCCTTCAACATCATAAGCTTTGGTAATCGTGCCATCCGGATCAGCGAGCAATTGGAAAGGCAAGCCATACTTCTCCTTAAATTGCTTATGGGATGCCTCATCATCCATACTGACACCGAGAACAACCATATCTTTGCCTTGATATTCCGCGTAGTTGTCCCGAAAGCTTTGGGCTTCTTTGGTGCAACCTGGGGTATCGTCTTTGGGATAAAAATAGAGAACTACTGTTTTCCCAGCCAAGTCAGAAAGGGAAACGGTATTCCCTGCATCATCTTTGGCGGTAAATGCCGGAGCTTTATCACCAACGCTTAAAGCCATAAGTCTTTTTCCCTTTGTGTTTACTACGCTATTGACTATTCTTCACTTTACTACGGATTATCGGTGGACTCGATTGGAAAATGTAGTGTATGAACTACCCAGACCTACTTCGTTGAGGTCTGGGTTTCTACAACCAGACCAGTAGGGCTGTGTTTCCGACGCTTCG